>DAOWMJ010000140.1 GCA_030643145.1 Candidatus Latescibacterota bacterium
AAGCCCTTGGGGGTTCGAGTCCCTCGCCCTCCGCCATAGGCGGGTATAAATTGAAATTAACGGAGAGGTGGCCGAGCGGCTGAAGGCATCCGCCTGCTAAGCGGTTGTAGGGGTTATTCTCTACCGAGGGTTCGAATCCCTCCCTCTCCGCCAGATAATGCGCCCATAGCTCAATTGGATAGAGCGTCTGGCTACGGACCAGGAGGTTGGGGGTTCAAATCCTCCTGGGCGTATTTGAAATCAATAGAGAGTTTCTCATTTAGATTTTTCCTCTATTAACGAGCTTTCCCAAAAATGGGTTGACCATTTTTATCTGTATCGTGTATGCTGTTGCGGTACCGTGAGCAGTAAATTTATTATATTAATAACAGAGTTTTAGGAAAAAGAGTTAATTTAAAGCTATGATGAAGGGATAAAGTATGATCGAGATTAGAACCCATGGTCGTGGAGGCCAGGGATCGGTAATTGCTTCGGAGATTCTGGCCGATGCTTTTTTTCGTGAAGGTAAGTTTGTTCAGGCTTTTCCGGCTTTTGGTGTGGAAAGGCGTGGAGCCCCTGTCATGGCGTTTACAAGGGTATCAGAAAGTGAAATCAGGGAAAGATGTCAAATATATGAACCTGATCATTTGGTGGTTCTTGATGCTATACTTATTGATACGGTAAAAATAACGAATGGTCTTAAGGAGGGGGGATGGATTATTATTAATACAAGGGATTCCCTTGAAAATTCGGATCTAACAAAAAAATATCAGGTAGCAACGATTGATGCCAACGCTATCGCGATTAAATATAGGCTGGGTTCAAGAGCGGCCCCGATTGTTAATACTGCTATAGTTGGGGCCTTCGCCGGAGCGACAGGGCTTGTCGGTATTGATGCTGTTCAGGAGGCAATAGAGGAATTGGTGCCGGTAAAGAAGAAGGAAAACGCTCAGGCTGCTCAGGAAGCTTATGAAAATGTTGGGAAATAGCGGGTTGAATTATTAAAAATATAAAAAAGTGTTTAACTTTGCTATATATGTCAGGAAAGTAGAGGATAAATGAGTAAACAAATAAAATTTGACAGTTACAGGGAAATGCCCATTCGGTCTATGACCTTGGACAATATGCTGTGGAACAAAACGGGTTCATGGCGTAACGTTAAACCTGTTTATGACAACAAGGTGTCGCCATGTATTTTGGGATGTCCCGCTGGCGAGAACATTCAACATTATATACAGCTTGTTATTGATAAAAAATATAAGGAAGCATGGGAAACTATTATTGAAAGTAATCCCATGCCCGCTGTTACGGGCAGGGTTTGTTCTCATCCATGCATGGGCAAGTGTACCCGGGGGGATTATGACGAAGCTGTGAATATAAACGCTATCGAGAGAACGCTTGGGGATATGGGCATTGATAATCCGGGCTGGATGAGAGAATCCGAAAAAACAAAAAAGCAAAAGGTTGCTGTTATAGGGAGCGGTCCGGCTGGTCTTTCCGCTGCTTTTTACCTGGCTCGCGCGGGATATTCAGTTACTCTGTACGAAACCGAGAAAGCACTTGGTGGCGTGCTTCGCTGGGGAATACCGGAATACAGGCTTCCGAACTGTGTTCTCGACGGAGTTATCGAATCGATCCTGAATTCCGGCCCGATTAGTGTTAAAACTGAAACGGTTGTTGGAAAAGAGATAAAACTCAAAGAATTAGAAGACAATTTCGATGCCATATTTATTGGTATAGGGCTTATGGAGAGCAGAAAACTCGGAATTTCGAATGAAGATTGTGAAGGTGTTGAATCGGGGCTTGAGTATCTCAAAAGGGTTAACAGTGGCGATAATCTTGACTCCTCCAAAAAAACTGTCGTTATCGGAGGCGGGAATACGGCGATGGATGTCGCCCGTTCCGCCTTGAGAAAAGGAAGTGATGTAACGGTCGTTTATAGAAGAACGCAGGCGGAAATGCCGGCGATAGCAAGCGAGATTGAAGAGGCTGAAAAGGAAGGCGTCAATTTCCGTTTTCTCGCTGCTCCTAAAGAAATAGTGGCTGAGGGAGGTAAGCTCTCGAAGGTACTATTTCAGGAGATGGAGTTGGGGGAACCGGATGAATCGGGAAGAAGACGCCCGGTTCCTCTTGAGGGAAAAACCTTTACAATGGAAGTTGGAAGGCTTTTTACCGCGATAGGGGAAAGAGCTGATCTTGACGGGTTCGGGCCGGAAGTCGATACGGAATGGGATTTGATCAAAGTTAACGGTGAATTCGGAGAAACGAACAAAAAGAATATTTTCGCGGGTGGTGATATAGTAACGGGCGCCGCGAGCGTTGTTGAAGCGGTAGCCGCGGGAAGAAAGGCGGCTGAAAAGATTATAAGGGTCTTTATCGGCGAGGCAGATCCTCCTAAACAGGAAGAAACCGAATTTGGAATAGAGAATATCAATGTTGACTATTTCACTAAATCGAATAGGACGTTAAACCCGAGAATCTCCGTTGAAGAGGCCAAGAAGGGTTTCGAGGAGATTCTTACGGGATTTGATGAGCAGCTTCTTCAGAAGGAAGTGGATCGCTGTTTTTCGTGTGGTGTTTGCAATTATTGTGATAATTGCTGGGTTTATTGTCCTGACACGGCAATTGTTCGCAAGGATGATCGATATGAAATAGATTATGATTATTGTAAGGGTTGCCTGGTATGTGTTGAAGAATGCCCGCGCAGCGCCCTTTCCATAGAGGAGGAGGGAAAATGAAAAAGGTTGTTATGGGGAACCATGCTGTGAGCTACGGTGTTCGGGCATCCGAGGTAAAGGTTATTTCCGCTTATCCGGTTACTCCGCAAACTCACATTGTGGAGCTTCTTTCAGAGTTAGTAGCAAATGGGGAGATTGACGCTAAATTTATCAAGGTTGAATCTGAACACAGCGCGATGGCCGCCTGCGTGGGCGCTTCCGCGGCTGGATCGAGGACTTTTACGGCTACTTCTTCGCAGGGGCTTTTGCTTATGACAGAGATGCTGCATTGGGCTGTCGGGGCCAGACTTCCGATTGTGCTTACGAATGTTAACAGGGCGATAGGTCCTCCCTGGAGTATATGGACAGATCAAAACGATTCTCTTTCAATGAGAGATGTGGGGTGGATTCAGATTTACTGTGAGAGTAATCAGGAAACCCAGGACGCTATTCCCCAGGCATTCAAGATTGCTGAAGAAATCAATCTCCCCGTTATGCTCGTACTGGATGCCTTTTTTCTTTCACATACCTATGAGATTGTGGATTTACTGGAAACTGAGCAGGTCCGTGATTTTCTTCCCCCCTATAATCCTGAGATAAAGCTTGATACAAACGATCCCCATTCATTCGGCAATCTCTCGGGCCCCGATTACTATATGGAGCTTCGCTACATGATAGAAGAGGCCATGAATGACGCGAGGGGTGTTATAAAGAGAGTAGGCAAGGAATTCGGCGAACATTTCGGCCGGTATTATGATATGGTTGTTCCTTACCGTTGCGATGATGCCGATTTAATCCTTGTTACTTCCGGTACGGTTGCGTCTACCACCAGGGCGGTGATCGATGAGATGCGGGATGAAGGTATCAAGATAGGGGCGCTTAAAATCAGGGTATTAAGACCATTTCCTTTTAAAGAGGTCAGTGATATTCTTTGTTCGACGAAGAAGGTGGCTGTACTCGATCGAAATATATCGTTCGGTAATCATGGAGTATTCTTCCAGGAAGTCAAAAGCGCTCTTTACGGCAAGACAGATATTCCGATTATAGGTTATATTCTTGGGCTTGGCGGACGTGATGTAACTCCAAAGGTAATTCGTGAAGTTGCCGATAAAGCAATAAAAGATAAAAATCCGGAACCTTATATTAACTGGATAGGAGTTAAAAGATGAGAGAGGCAAGAATTCCAACTGAAGAACTTATGGGATCGGGGCATCTTGCCTGTCAGGGGTGTGGTGCTACTATAGCAATGCGTTTTGCCCTGAAGGCGCTTGGCAGCAAAACGATTTTAGTTATTCCGGCTTGCTGCTGGGCTGTTATTGACGGCACATTTCCACATTCCGCTGTGGATGTTCCAATATTTCACACCGCTTTTGAAACGGCTGCTGTTACCGCAGCAGGGGTTAAAGCCGGATTGGAAATGCGGGGCGATTTCGAAACTACGGTTGTAGCCTGGGCGGGGGATGGAGGCACTTTCGATATAGGTCTTCAGGCCCTTTCGGGAACCGCTGAAAGAAATGATGATATAATTTACGTCTGTTATGATAATGAAGCTTATATGAATACGGGTATCCAAAGGAGTTCTTCAACCCCAGTGGGAGCCTGGACTACGACAACACCTGTGACAAATTACAAGACACGTCCGAAAAAGAATATGATTGATATTATGGCTGCTCACGCGATTCCATATATAGCGACCGCTTCGGTAGCTTATCCTGAAGATTTGATCAGGAAATTCAAGAAGGCGAAGGCGATCAAGGGAACCAAATATATTCAGATTCTCGCTCCATGCCCTACGGGATGGAAACTTTCTCCTGAGCTTACGATTTGGGCGGGGCGCAAAGCGGTAACCTCAAAGGTTTATCCTATGCTTGAGATTACAGAGAATGGAAATAAACTGACGGTCTGGAAGGACTTTGAGGCAACTTCGTTCAAAGAGTATATCAAACCGCAGGGAAGATTTCGTCATCTCAAGGAGAATGAAATTGAAAAAATAGGAAAAGATGTGGAAAGCAGCTGGCAGCGGCTGCTTGCCAGAGAAAAAATGCTTGCTTCCATACCGGGCCTTGAAGCTTAAGCCTCTTTGTATTGAGGGATAGCTCAGTTAAATTTTGTTATCCCTCCCGGTCTATTTCCTCCGATTTAAAATAGTGATATTTATTCCCAGGAATAGCTAAAACTTCCTCATGATTTCCAGTTATTGATAATTGTTCGCATAACTCTTTTATTTGCAGTTGCATAGCTGAAGGCAACTATTAATTTTGCAACACCTATTCGCAAATAGATATTTTTTAATATTTCCCACGGAAAAGGCAAATCATCAACTGATTGATATGATAGAAATTATGGGAATTTGTCTAACTGGTACATCTTTAGCAATCGATAAAAAATAAAAATGGAACTGAAAGGAAAGTGATGAAGAATAGAAGATCAGCAGGAATATCGAAATTAGAGAATAGAGGATTCACCCTTGTAGAAATGATGATAGCTGTTTCGGTTCTCGGATTGATACTGGCTATCGGTACCCCTCCGGTTATTCAATTTCTAAGACACATTCAATCCAACGACGCGGCACAGATAGTAACGGGGATCTTGAGAAAAGCGCGAAGCGCCGCAATTCAGGAAAAGAATGAATATGTTGTTTTCTTTGATTTGGTAAATTCCCAGGTGAGTATTCTGGATGACGATGGCGGGGGGCAGGGAAATCCCACGAATAGCGGGTTTAATCCCTTGAATCGCGGGAATGGCCGGGTGGACAAAAATGAACGGATGTTTGGTCCGTATCAACTTCCTAAAGGCCAAGTATTTGGGTTTATAGGTGGAACAGTAGGGCCGGATAGCAATTATGTAACCTCTCCTGTGACCTTTTCAGGATCTCCTCCTCAGGTTGTATTTTTTCCTAATGGAAGTACGAACGAAGAGGGCCTCGTGTTCGTAATGCCGGAGATTGAATTTCGCGAGCAAAAGAAGGGAA
>DAOWMJ010000043.1 GCA_030643145.1 Candidatus Latescibacterota bacterium
AGAGAAGGAAAAGACATCATGACCCTCTTCCTTCTCCAAGGAAGCTTCTTTGTTTTGGTCTCAAGCTCGGCGAGTAAAAATGTTACAAAGGACATATCCCCCGTATTCTCATACACAAGTCGATTAAGATTTATAGGTGTCCCCTTTAACTAAAGGATAACCTTCAATAATATTCTTGGGCTCATTATTAGCCCGGTATAATGTAAAATCTCCTTTAAGGGACAGAATCAAACCATTAAGATTATTTGAAGCTTTAATCCCGCCCGTTATCCCCATCAAGATAATCAGGACTAGAACCACGTGCCCCAATCATTTCAGAAAACTAAAAACATTTCAAAAACAAAATCTCCGGCATGCAAATCACCGGTCAAAAGGGAGTTTAATAACAAAGCGTGTCCATTCACCTTCTCTGGATTCTACTTCCATCATGCCCGCGTGAATATCCGTAATAATAAAATACGAAACGGACATACCGAGCCCCGCGCCCTCTCCCTCCCCCTTTGTCGTGAAGAAAGGCTCAAAAACCCTTTTGCGCACCGATTCATCAATACCGGGGCCGTTATCTTCTATTTCAATACACGCCCAGTCATCATCCCTGTATGTGCGCAAAATAAATTCCGGATTATACTCTTTCCCCTTTTTTTTCTTCATAGCTTCCGCGCCGTTTTTTAGAATATTAAAGAAGACCTGTTTAATTTTGCTCGGTTCGCACATAATATCGGGAAGACTCGAATCATAATCAAAACGGATATTTACAGCGCCAAGATCGAGAGACACATCCTGCCGCGCTAAATCAACCGAATTGTTTATAAGGTCGTTAACAGAATTTGCTGATTTCTCAGATAGCTCTTTTCGGGCAAAACTAAGCATATCGCGAACAATCTCGGCTGCTCTCTTTCCCGACATCCTTATTCCATCAATCATTTCAGAAACTGAACGTCTGTCAACATACTTTCGAAGGGAAACGAGATCTAGATTAAACTCGTCCGCGGCCTGGATATTCCCTGGAATATCCTCCATTAAACGATTTAAAACTATCGCCGCGTTTTGTATAATGACGGTAAGCGGAGTGTTTATTTCATGCGCCATACCAGCGGCGAGACCACCGAGAGAGGTCATCTTCTCGGCTTGAACTATAATATCCTCCAGTTTTTTTCGTTCGGTTACATCATCCTCCCTTATTACCGCCCCACTTACATCTCCGGATCTAATCGGATATACAGTAATATCCTTATAATAAATATCGTCATTGATATAACGAACAACTTTGAGATCTTTCTGGATTTCTCCCGATGAAATAGCCATTTTGACATTATCCATCTCGCCTTCCAGATCGGGATACACCTCCAGTAGAGATCTTCCGCGAGCATCTCCGGCGGCTATACCTGTTATCTTTTCCGCTTCTTTATTCCAATGAGTGACCAGGCCTTCAACATCAACCCCTATCAAAACCGAAGGCATCGAATTTATTATACTCGTAAGATAATCACGAAGCCGCTTCATCTGAAGCTCAATTTCCTTACTCTCTGAGATATCTCTCATTGTCGCAAGCAGACAATCCTCCCCTTCAATCTCAATTCTGACAAGATACACGGTAGTTGGAATCAAACTTCCACCGGAATCTATATGCATCCATTCAAAGAAATGACCGCCATCACGCATCGCGAGCGCTATCATCTTCTTTCCCTTATCATAAGATCTTTGACCATCAGGCTGATATTCCTGAGACATGCCCCAGGGGGTTTTCGCAATCAATTCCTGTTGATTCTTTATATTAAACAGTTCAAAAGCAGCGGGATTCCCGGTAATAAACTTCCAATCGGGGGGCTTTATCACAGCTATCGCGTCCTTCGAAGATTCAAAGAGGGTCTTGTATTTCATTTCCGCCCTCTTTCTGAGTGATAAATCCAGGATCAGGGCTACCGAAAGGGGTCCTTTATCTGTTTGTATAACAGAAGCACTTAGCTCAACATTTCTCTTTTCGCCGCTTTTACGAACAATATTAAACTCATATCTGTTCGTAACATCCTCTCCCCTTTGCCTCCTTTTGTACCTTTCGGAAACAATCATTCTGCTTTCCTCATCTAAAAATTCCCTGAAATCATGCCCTAACAATTCCTCTCTGCCGCGCTGCAGTATCCTGCATGATTCATCATTCACATAACTAAATCTATAATCGCTACCTATAATCAGAATCCCTTCATGCGCGTTTTCAACAATACTTCGATACTTTGCCTCACTCTCTATCAATTCATTTGCTTTTCTGGCTTTGTCAATAACGCTCCCTATCTGCGCCGCCATTCCTTCTATCGCGTCGCGGACTGTACTGGGCATTTCCTTACAACCGTGTGAAGCAATGTTTAAAGCGGCAATTACCTTGCCCCCGCTTTGAATCGGAACAACGGCCAGCGAACAAATCCCCTCTTCTTTTTGCTCATTGGAATGTTCCTCGTTCAATTCATCCTGCGAAAAATAGCGCGAAACCCCTGAGTTTACCAAAAGAGTTTTTTCTGAATCGGCAGAGAAATATTTGCTTGTCTCGATAAACTTATCGGACACCCCCTTATAATGCACAAGGGTCATCTCTCCAGTCACTTCACTTATAAAATATATTCCGCCGCTATCCATACCCGATATTTCTATAGCCGCGTCAAGGCAGGTTTTGAGCGTGTCGTCAATGTTCTCATCCAGACCAAGCCGGATCGATACATCACGCTGGGTTTTAACAAAATCTTCAATATTAACTTGTTTGCTTATTGCATCGAGGTTCTTTTTAGCAAAGTAACTCAGCAGTAATATCAGCGCGACAACAGAAGTTCGCGTCCATATTTCGTGGATTCCCGGAGAAAATATTTGATTTAACAAACTTGCGCTTTGAAAGAAAATAACATGGAGTACAGATTCAACAATCCATGATAGTATACTTATTACTATTCCCGCTATAATAAATTTATTGCCGCGCTGTAATTTCATTAAATAATACTCCCCATTTATATTTTCCTTTCTTCCAGATGAGACGCAAATTCCTCGCCCCAGATATCAACTGCCGTCAGGAAGAGGGCCGCAATTACAGGGCCAACGATAAATCCGGCAATTCCGAAGACAGATATTCCTCCAAGTGTAGAGAAAAAGATTAAAAGATCGTGCATCCCGGCATCCCGTCCCACCAGTCTTGGCCTGAGAAGGTTATCAACGCTGGAAACAACCACGGTGGTTAGGAGTATTATCACTACCCCTTGCAATATATCTCCCGTTAACAGGCGAATAGTCCCGGCCGGAATTAGTACAAGCCAAGCCCCAACCACCGGAATTATTGAGAGTATCGCCATAATAACGCCGAGGAGAAGCCATGACCTAAACCCGAATATTAAAAGTATCAAGGCTCCCGCTATTCCCTGAATAAGCCCTATAACTACTGTTCCTTTCACCGTGGCCCGCGATATTTCAACAAATCTCCTGAAGATCAATTTTTCATATTCATCCTTTAATGGACTTAGATATTTAAGTCGCCGCACTACCTTTTCTCCGTCTCTGAAGAGATAGAACATCGTAAAAAAGACGACAAAGAAGTTTGTCGCCATTTCGAAAATTCCTTTTGATGTCTTGTTTATTACCGAAGCTACAATAGCTCCAGTTTTTCCGGCCGTTTGCTGGAAAGTTTTCTGCCAATCGACGCTATCAAGTCGAAGCCACCCATAAATCTTTAGTTCCTTTAGCCTCTCCACAATTCCACTATCTCCCTTTTGAACTGACTCATTGATCCAGTTCCGCGCGTTTCCATAGAGGTCAACCGCCTGATCGGTTACCTGCAGTGTCAGAAAAAGAACCGGTAAAAAGAGGCAAATAATTAGCAAAAAACAGCTCAAAAGTGAAGCCGCGCCTCTCTTTGAGCGCATAAGCTTCAGAAACCTCCTAAAGATTGGATAGAAAAGTGTTACAAAGGTGGAAGCAAGCAGGATCGAAACAAGAAAGCTTCTTATAACGCCTATAAACAAACCGGACACCAGAACAAGAAGAAGAATAAGGGCCCAGCGGTTTAGATTCCAGTCCTGCCCTGACTGCTTGTTTTGATTACTAATTCCGCTATTTTGCCGGTCTGTCATAAATTTCCCCGATTTTCATCCGGGATAGTGTAACCCATCTGTATTTCCATAAAAAGAGTTTTCCTTCATATTTACGATTGAGCGGTAAAAGAAGTATCGTCCGTCCCAACCGGCAGATGTTTCACCTTATGAAGGTCAGGTTTGCATCATATCAAATCATCAACTCTGCCGCTACATAAAAGTAAAAGGGGCATAGCAGGCCAGGAATTTCTTACTTCCGTGCTCGGTAAAATATACCGTCACTTTCATATCCTTACTGTTTCCTTCAACCTTTTTTATCTTTCCCACACCATAGGTTGGATGTTTAACGCTAACCCCTTCCCTGAATCTTCTGTCCCTGGCTGAAGCAGAATCTTCCTCTGAAAAGTGCCTCTTTTCGGTTACAGTCTGAAATAGTTTATCGCTGTCTCCGCTTTTCTCAACATTGCCGGCCTCATTTACAAGGGATTCCGGAATTTCATCAAGGAACCTGGACGGTAAATTGCTCTGCCAGTTACCAAACTTCATCCTTGCAGAAGCGGTAAAGATACAGAGAAGTTCCTTCGCCCTTGTCATTCCCACATAGAAAAGTCTTCTCTCCTCTTCAAGTTCATTCTCGGTACCAAAACTTGAATAATGCGGGAGCAGTCCTTCTTCGAGGCCGGTAATCATAATAGCCCTGTATTCGAGCCCCTTTGAGTTATGAAGTGTCATAAGAGAAACAACTTCTTCGTTTTTCATCGTATCAACCGCGCTTACAAGCGCGATCTCCTCAAGAAAGTTCGCGAGTGTCGGCTCTTCGGAATCAGAAACAAACCTGCGTGTTTCATTAAGAAGTTCCTCAATATTCTCCAGTCTTACCTGAGCCGTCTGAGGTTCATTATCCAAATATTTACGATACCCGGTTTCTAAAATAACTTCCAAAAGTATGTCATAAACGCTGTCCGAGCGCGCGTTAAGTTCAAAAGTTGCCATCATAGTAGAGAATTGCTCTAATTTCTTTCTCTTTGGTTCACTGAATCTCTCCATCACCTTCTTGTCTCTGAGAGAAAGCAGCAAATTCCCCCCTCTATTGACATTTTTTAATTCTTCAATTGTTACTTTGCCGATCCCCCTCCTTGGAAGATTAACAATACGAAGAAAATTAACATCGTCAACGGGGTTGTTTATTAATTTAAGATACCCCAGTAGATCTTTTATCTCTCTTCTTTCATAAAACCTCACACCACCGATAATCTGGTAAGGGAGACCTCCCCTGTTCATTGACTGTTCGAGTGCCCTTGATTGAGCGTTAGTACGATATAGCACAGCGATCTCACTTCTTTTAAATCCATTTCTTATCAGGCCTATGATAGTCTCCCTTACCGCGGAAGCCTCTTCCTTTTCATCATCGGCATAAAATACCTGCAAAGGGCTTCCTTTCCCCTTCTTTGACCAGAGCACTTTTCCCTTACGTCCAACATTATTCGCGATAACTGCGTTCGCTGCCTCAAGAATTGTGTTTGTAGATCTGTAATTCTTCTCAAGCCTGATAATTTCCGCGTCACTGTAGAGATTGTCAAATTGTAGAATATTTTCAACTGTGGCACCCCTCCAACCATAAATCGCCTGATCCTCATCTCCCACGACAAACAGATTTCCCGAATTAGACGAAAGCATTTCTATCATCACCATCTGCATCGGGTTGGTATCCTGAAATTCGTCTACCATTACATATTTGAACTGCCTCGCGTATCGGTCTTTAACCTTTGGATTTGCTGTAAAAAGCTCCACTGTTTTTGCGATCAGATCATCAAAATCAAAGGCATTGCACCTGCGAAGTGACGAAACATAAACTCTATATATTTCTGCCAGCTGCTCTTCAATATGATCAACAGCATTTTCATGAACCTGATCGGGTGAAATTAGTTTGTTCTTCCAGCTTGAGATTTTATTTCTCGCTGAAGCATAAGGATAGTCATTCAACTTCCATTTACCCTCTTTCATTATCTTTTTCACCAGCTGGAATGAATCATCTTCATCGTAAATAGCAAAGTTATTCTTAAATCCTATATGTTGTGCCTCTCTCCGGAGAATTCTTAATCCCGTAGCGTGAAAAGTTCCAATCCAGAATGACAAGCTTCTCATCGAGAGTTTCGCTTCAACTCTTGCTCTCATTTCACCGGCGGCCTTATTTGTAAATGTAAAAGCAAGAATTCGTTCCGGGGAAACATTTTTTCCCTGAATTAAATAAAGGATTCTCTCTGTAAGAACCTTCGTTTTTCCACTTCCCGCCCCGGCGAGCACAAGTATATATCCATCCCCCGAAAGTACCGCTTGTCTCTGCTGTTTGTTCAGCTCACTCATACCGAAACTTTCTCTTAGCTCAAGATTATGTTACTTACATTTGTATTCTGATTTAAAACTGGGGACCTATATAAAAATGAAATGCTGGACTGCCTGTATTTGAAAAATCAGTGGGCCAGCCAAGCTGGAAATTAAGAATCAACATGCTCATTCTCATATAGAATCCAATCCCGAAATCACTGTAAAATTCCAAATCATTTATCCTGATAGCGTCGATTCCGGAAGGAAGCCTTTCCACATAATGCTTTTCACCCCAAACAGAACCTGCATCAAAAAAGAAAGTACCTCCAATATTCACCAAGGCCCACCTGCCCGGCCAACCGAATATTATAGCATCTACCAACGGATATCGATATTCCAGATTAAACAACATCATCCTCGGGCCCTGAAACTGCAGATAATCGTATCCTCGCATAGTAACCGGTCCACCCAGGAAAAAACACCTTGAATCTCTGCCAAGACTGGCGCTCCCAACGGCTCTAAAGGCTAAATAATTTCTGTAGAAAAGAGGAATGTATTTTCTATAATCATAGTAGGCAATTGAACGAACAAGATCGTCCGAGGAAAGTGAAACCGACCTAGAGAAGCTGAGCATCCATCTCGAACCGACTACAGGCCCAAATGAACCATAATACGCCGTGTCATGTACGAGGGAAATAGTTGGTTGAAATAATCGTCGCAACGTTTTCTCGCCTGTCGAGGTATAGTAATAGCTGCCGCTATTCTCAAAAAACTCCCTTTGCGAAACATAACCCTGCATCTCCATTTCCAGCCTTGTAAAGGTTGAGAAGGGATAACTGACCATACCAAACAACCCATAGTTTCTCTCAGTAAACATCCTATAATCAAGGAAGGCTTCACCAAGAGAAGTAGTCCTCGAATTAAGATAGCTTTTAAACTGAAATATGCCGAAAGCGTAATCGAATTTCTTGCGGAGATAGTAATATGATAGCATAATATCGCTATCCTCAATCGATCTGTGAATATTGAAGGAAAGGTAGAGATGATGATCTCCCAGGAGATCGCTGAAAGCTATCTGATTCATTAGTCCAAACCCGAATCCGGTGGAATAGAAAAGCCCCATTCCATTACCAATATAATCGGGTGAAAATTTTATTTCATACGGCTGTACAGTACCTATTTTCTTTTTCATTCTCTCACGAAGTACTTTTAGTGTGTCCGGGTCAATATTCTTCTTTTTATCTTCATTTATTACAACATCAGGAAATAGTTCCACCGAATCGGGGAATGAATTCTCGTCATTGATGTCAGCATCCTCTTCAGCAACGGTTGAAGGTGTCTCTCCACTTTCGTTAACTCCGAAATTATAAGTTGTGTCGATATCCTGTTTACTATTTCGGTTTTTAACTGATTCACAGATATCCGGCCCGCCGCTTGAATAAGACTCCTTTGATTTTTTGGAAAATAAATCCATTACGAAGATATCATACCCCGCAGAGTTAAAAGCTGAAAAGGCAAGTCTGTCCTTACTGGTACTGTAAGTTGGAGAAAACACCCCCCCCAGAGCATCTGTAAACCGATAGTATCTTCCAAGCTCGATACTTCCTCTGTAAAGATTCCATATTCCACTCTCATTTGAGGCAAAAATAATTTCATTGCCGCCATCTATAATTATCGGAGAACTATCATCACCTCTCGTTTCAATGATTCTTTCCTTATTGCCGGTAGCTATCTCAACACTCCATACATCACTTCTGGACGTTTCCCTACCGATTTTCGTATTAAAATAGTCGATGTTTATCTTTTCTATATCATCGCCGAATTTACCGTATTCGGGGTTTGAAACAACCCTCGGCGACCTGCAGTAAACTAACCTTTTTCCATCGGGAAACCACGAAGGGTCCATTTCATCTTCAACATCATCCGTTAATCTTTCAAGGCGCCCTTCGAAAATTCTGTAGAGATAAAGATCAGTCTGTCCTTCTTTTACACCAACAATCGCAATCGCATCTCCCTTTGGAGACCAGGAAGGACTATAAAAAAAATCAAGAGAAATCTTTATTTTATCAAGAATTTTACTGTCAGGAATTTGCATTAGGAACAACTTGTCGGATCCGTCCGACTTTGCTATAAAAGCAATTTTGTTACCTTCCGGACTTATCGTAAGATTCGATTTTATAGTTCTTAAAGATTCAAACTCTTCAGAGAGTTGGCCCTTTATCAAAGTCTTTTCAATTTCCCCGCTCAGGGTGTTCATAAGATAGATACCATCGAGCCCCTCACGATCTGAATAATAAACAATATAATTACCATCAGGCGAAATTTGCGGTTTAACATTTCTGTAATGGTGGTTCTTTTTATGATCGGTAAGCCTTCTCCCAAATTCCTCCGGCTCCATCTTATCGGCATAGAGCGGCCAGTATCTACGCCTCACACTCTTGCCCCATTTTCGAGTCAGCTCTTCTGTCGATAACCCGATTGTTTCATTCAGCGCACGTTCCATCGATCGCGTCACCCCAAGACGGTTCATTATGTCTATAATTTTTCTCTGTCCATAAGTTCTCACAAGATAGTCAATGACGGATTGTCCAGCCTTATAAACCATGTACCCGCCGGTATAATCAAGATTTCTGGGGAGATAATCGAAAATTGCCGCGTCCCGCATAAACATTTCGACCTCATCATCATAACCCTTTGAATAGTATTCAGAACAGCCCTCCGCTAACCATAGAGGAATACGAAAGAGCATACTCCTTGAAAAAACAGATCGCAATAGATTACCGTAAATAATATCGAATTCAAAAATATGAATCAGTTCATGCACGGCGGTATTTCTGTAATCTTTGTTTGAACCGCTAAAATGAAGTACAATCCGCCCCCTGTTAGGCTCGGCAAAGGCCTGGACACCTTCCGGAATCAGGCTCCATGTCGTATTGGTCTGCTGGAAAGCTGAATGGCTCCCATAAATAATGACAGGAATTCTAGACTGAATATTATGCTCAAGCTTCCGGGATAACCCCTTATAACCGTCTTCGAGTATCGCTCCCGTACGGGCGGCCAAATCCCTGTATCCTTTACTAAAATGTATATCAAAATGAGGTGTTTTCAGAACCCTCCATTCAAATTCGGTGTATTGAACCTTGTTCTTTCCAAAACTCCATGCTTGCGCGCGAGCTTCTCCGTTATAGCCTGAAATTATCATTGCAGATATAAACAAAACCATCAACTTATGTATGGTATTTTTGTTCATTTCATATAACCTCAAGCTTTCATTTGAAGACAATTCTTCAAAATTCCCATCTCATCTTGACATCAAAATTAATTTCATCACTGTTCTTTCGGTTCTCGCCCAGAAAGACTCTGTCTGAATGCTTATATTCGGAACGTATTAAAAAGAGATCACTGATTCTATATTCAATTTCAAAATCCCGTTCGTTAAAAACTGATAATCCCTGTTTATATTTGACATACAATCCCTGAGACAAATATTTGCCGACAGCAAGCATTGTCTCCTTTTCTCCAGCTATACTCCCGCTCCCGGAGTTTCGAGTCTGGCTGCTCTGCTCAAGAGAGACTGTAAATCCCTCCATTTGAGAATTCAGAACATTCTCAAAATAGTTAGTGGCAAGATTTTGCGCGGTTCCAAGAGCGTCCCATCCGCCTTTATCGCCGTCTGGAGACCCAATAATACCGCCTCCCAACATCTTCCAGATATCCGTTTCACTATACCCGCTTTCTTCATGGCGAAGTAATAACCTGGGCTGAGGATCATTTTCATCCCACATAATAGTCAGATAAATCCTTTTTCCCTCAGGGTCAAATGTTTCAGCTTCAATATCCACAATAGGCCTGGACTTTCCCGCAAGGGCAAACACCAGTGTTCCTGAATTCACCCGGAATTTGTTATTGTAAATATTATACCATCCCCTGTGCAATTTTAATCTTCCTCTCAGATAAGTCCCTTTTCTATTATGATAGAGGACAACCTTTCCAAGCAATTCAATATTGGCATCTGGAGTACGAATTCGCGCCTCCCCACCCATATCCAGATTCACTTCTGCAATCCATGAAGGATTGCTCATACTCGTTCCATTCTCCCTGGACCCCATTTCACCAAAATCATAGTATAACTCAACTTTGTTGACTTCAAGATCGCCGGACAGCGATGGTATTACTTTGCCATCTACTCTTTCAGCGTCTATCGATATTTTTCCGGATACAATCGCCAGAACATCCCTTATACCGGCGATCAGAACTTTATTCAAATCTATGGACAAATCGTAATTAGCCGGTTTCCAATCCCGAATAACAATCGAACCGGAACAATTGAATTTGCCATCTTTTCCTTCTTTGCCTTCTAGACTATGAATCTTTATAAGTGTGTCTTCAATACTAATGTACGAGTTTACATCCCTGAATTTCTCTTCCATACCGGCAGCCCTGAAACTGGCATTGAAAAGATCTATCCTGCCGGACAAATCAGGGTCATTCATACTTCCTTGAATGTTGAATCGCAATGATCCCCTGCCGTCCCCTTCCGCAACAAGATCTGACATCCTTTCCACACTTTCAAGATCACAGTCCGGAACCTCAAGGTTAAAGTGAAAAGGCTTCTCTCTATCAAGAGAATAAAACCACTCTTTTTCTTTCACTGGGAGAAATCCACTTAACTTACCTTTTCCCGATGGGAACATAAAGATTGATCCATCAAACTTAATCTGATCCCCACTGGTTGAAGCATGTAAATCTATCCTTGGAATAGTTAAGTGATTCAAAACCAGGCCATTCACTGTCCCGTCAAAATCTATCTCCGGATGCACAAGCGAATCAGTCAAAACAAGCCTTCCCGTAAACATGCCATCTAAAAACGGTGTATCCCCAAAATACTCCGCAAAAGGTTTCATTGCCAACCTGGCAGAGTATATACCAAG
>DAOWMJ010000056.1 GCA_030643145.1 Candidatus Latescibacterota bacterium
AATCCATATATGTCATCATCATATATCTTCGATGATATTAAGATTGATAATCCCAAACGAGGATTCTTGCCGAGTTATCTGCCGAGCATGGAAGGCAGTGAAGTTAAATATCTTATTATTACAAATGATGAAATGAAATCTGCTTTTCAGAATTTCGCGGATTTAAAAACGAGAGAGGGAATACCTGCTGTTGTAAAAAGTGTTGAATGGATAGAGAATAATTATAGAAATGGTGTAGATATTGCGGAATCAATAAGGAACTTTATTCAGGAAGCCTACGCGAAATGGGGAGTTGAATGGGTTCTTCTTGCCGGCGACACGGATGTAATCCCTGAAAGGCTTGCCTACACGACTTTCTATTATGGCGAATTTATCCCGACCGATATGTATTATTCCTGCCTTGACGGTTCGTGGAATGCTGACGGGGATTCTCTCTGGGGAGAAGCTACCGGATTTTTACCCGGTGATGAAACTGATATGTATTCAGAGGTCTATCTTGGAAGAATGCCGGTTTCTACAATCGCGGAAGCCGAGTTGTTAATAAACAAAACAATAGATTACGAAAGCCCTGCTGATACAACCTCGAAAGAAAAATTTCTGATGCTCGGTGAAGTGATATTCCCTTCTGATTTTACGCCTGGTGATAATATTGTTCTCGATGGAGCTGAGCTACTTCAGGATATATATATAAATTGTCTTGAGGGGCATGCTGATATTACAACCGACAGACTATATGAAAACTACACCGCGTATTCGGGATCTGTTGAATTGACCAAAGCGAATGCGCTTTCGTATCTTGATGCCGGCACGAACCATGTTGTACACGCTGGACATGGATACAAATATAATATGTCGGTTGGAAATGCAAGCATTTTGAATTATGACGCGAATAATGTAACAAATGGCGACGCGCTCTTCTCTATGTACCTTATGAATTGTACAAACGGAGCTTTTGACACCGATTGCCTCGCGGAATATTTTCTCTTAAATTCAAATGGTGGAGCTTACGCGGTTACCGCTTCCAGCAGATCGGCGTTTCCGAGTACTTCGCGTCTATATATGGATGAATATTACGAGCTTGTTTTTCATGAGAATATTATGGAATTAGGGAAATTGCATGTTTTATCGCGAGAACCGTTTACATCCTCTGCTTCGGCGGAGTCAAGTCACAGATGGAGCCATTTCATCTATAATCTTTTGGGAGATCCCGAAGCCATGATGTACAGTGGCGAGGTTAAGTTTTTCACCCTGACCGTTCCGTCATCTCTCAGTATGGGAGAAAGTACGGTGATTATCCATGTTGACAGTGAGGGGTCGCCATTCGATTCGGCCAGGGTCTGCCTTTATAAAGAGAATGATGATTATGTATATGGTAATACAAATATAACGGGAGATATAACATTTGATGATTTTCTATGCAGAGACCCGGGCTGGATATATGTCACAGTTACGGGGTTGAATCACGCTATCTGCGTTGATTCAATCGAGGTTCTGCCGGAGACCGGGCCTTACTTAAGGGTGTCGGACAAAATTTGTTCTGATACATCCGGCGGTAATGGAGACGGGATTATTGACAGCGGGGAATCACTGAATCTCTATGTTAAAATTGAGAATACCGGCGGTAATGACGCGGAGAAACTTTACGCAAAACTGAGTTCATCTGATACGGGGGTTACTGTTCTCGACAGCACCGCCCTTTATCCTGATCTTGCCGTTGGTGAAAATGAATTCGGAAGTGATAGATTTTCTTTCAGCGTGAGTTCGGGTTATGAGGATCAGGCAATAATTGCATTTCAGATTAATATTCACGATTCATCAGGGGCACTGTGGTCTGAATCTTTTGCTTTTGAAGTTCATGCCCCCAAGATTGAACTTTATGTTAATTCCAAGTCAGATGAGCTGCCATATGGTAATGGAAATGGAACGATAGAACCGGGAGAAAGTTTTCTGCTTAAGATCGGAGTAAAGAATTTTGGAACAGGTGCGGCTGTCGGCCTGGAAGGAGTAATTTCCTCTCTCGATCCTGATCTTACAGTTACAGACGGTGTTTCCACCTATAATGAAATAGTTCCTCTCGGGGTCGAATATGGAGACGGATTTGTTCTCTACGAAGATAATATGACCCAGAATAATAACTTCTCAATAACTCTAACCGATAATTGTGGAAGAGTCTTCAGCGAACAGCTTGAACTGAGATCGCCTCCAGCCCCTGAGAATGTCAGCCTGGACGCGAGCTTAGGGGCTACAGAAATTGTATTATACTGGCATCATGCTTCTTCCGGCGATACACTGAACGATTTTCTTGTATACCGTTCTCAAGACTCCGGAGGGCCCTACACTCAAGCGAGCGCGGATCTGCTTTTCCACACGACTTTCCATGATTATGGTTTATTGTCGAGTACACGCTATTTCTATATTATCGCCGCTGTCGACTCATCCGGGAATATGGGTCCCTATTGCAGTGAAAGCTCAATAACAACGAGTCCCCCGCAACTCGCTGGATGGCCGAACAGATTGCAGAAGGAAACAGCGTGCAGCCCGAAGATTGGCGATATTGACGGTGACCGGGATTATGAGCTTGTTGTCGGGGCGGATTATATGTATGCGTGGCATGATGATGGGATTGAGGTAAGAGACGGGGATAATCAACCTGTGACATGGGGTATCCTTAATACGGAGGGCGACAATTTTGTGGCCACTCCCGCCCTTGTGAATCTCGACGGGGTAGCCGGGGCTGAAATTGTTGGATCATCATGGAATACTAAGGAGATCTATATTTTTGACCATGACGGGAATATTCTTCCCGGATGGCCCAAGAGCACGGTGCAAATATGCTGGGCGAGCCCGGTGGCGGGAGATTTTGATGGTGACGGTGATAAAGAAATTGTAGCGCATGATATACGCGGGAATGTATATGTCTGGCATCATAACGGTATTGAGCTGATGGACGGTGATAGTAATCCGGGTACGGATGGTATCTTTCTTCCAGGAGATGGAACTTCTGATGGATGGCATGTTTCAACTCCCGCCTTTGCCGATATCGATGGCGATGACATTTTAGAACTAATAGTCGGCGATAAGAATGACAGTCTTTATTGTTTGAATTCCGACGGGAGCTCTGTCAGCGGCTGGCCCGTTTTTATTGGAACCGCGGGCGCGGTCCTTGCTGCCAGCCCGGCAGTCGGTGATATTGATGACGATGGCGAAATGGAAGTTGTTGTTCAGAACAGTTACGGTGGAGTGATGGGGGTTAATCATGACGGCAGTGTGATGAGCGGTTGGCCAAAATGGGTATCTAGCAATGGTTACTTTATTGGTTCACCGGCGTTGGGCGATTTGACCAACGATGGCAAGCTTGAAGTTGTTATCCCGGGAAATGACGGTCTTTGCCATATCTTTCGCTCTGACGGTTCATTGCTGCCGAATTGGCCGCAACCCTACGATCAAAGCGGCGGAACGACAGAGTCTTCGCCCATAATCGCGGATTTAAATAATGATGGCAATCTTGATATTGTCCTCGGGTGTGAGCAGGGCCAATTAAATGCCTGGGATGTTAATGGAAATTATCTGTTGGGATTTCCGATTAAACTTAAAGGATATATTCGCGGTACGCCTACGGTAAAAGATTTTGATCAGGATGGTGATATTGAACTTGCCGCGTCCTGCTGGGATCAGAATATATATGTGTGGGATCTTCAAGCTGATATATATTATCGGTATAATCCCTGGGACGGATTTCACGCTAACTTGCATAATAATGGGTGTTACGGCTATATAGGTGTTACTGCCACGAATGATATTGCTTTTCACTATCAACTTGATGCCGGTATGGTAAGGTTAGACTGGCTGGTTCCTTACGGGATAGATTTCTGGAATCTTTATAGAAGGACAGAGGAGACTGAATATGAATTGATCAGCCGTGAATTAAGGGCTGATGAGGCCGGTATGATTCAATATACGGACAGAACAGCTCAAGAAGGATTAATTTACTATTATAAAATAGAAGGGGAAGATGTTTCAATCTTCTTCGAAACAAAGGGTGTGAATATACCCGTTACTCGCGCGAAGCTCTATCAGAATTATCCAAATCCCTTCAACCCATCGACGAAGATAGCCTTTACGGTACCCGGCACTTCCGAATCGAGCCGGAATACACTGCTTGTTATCTACGACGTGAGTGGAGCCCTGGTAAAAACTCTTATAAACAGGCCGGTTGCAGGGGGCAGGCATTTGGTTGAATGGCAGGGAAATAATAATCAGGGAGAAGCCGTTTCCAGTGGTGTCTATTTCTCGCGTCTTCGAGTAGGAGGATTCAAGGATACGAAGAAAATGATACTCCTTCGTTAATTGTTACCCCGGTGTTGGTGTTAGATATTATAACCGGTGGGCAAAAAAAAATGATCGGTAACTTTGAAGCGGCGGGGGGTTGTTCCCTCAGCCGCTTCAATCTATTTATTGTTGCCTTCTATCCTTCATTTTAAGTCATAATAGGGAATGAACAGTTTTTTTCTTTATATCCTAATTGCAGACCTTGAAACGAACTTGATTTGTTGACAAAATGGTGTAAATTTTAGTATCTTTTTAGTTCTTGGCGGTCGTATGCAGTATGGTGACTGCTTTTGTGGATCTTATTAAAGGAAACTTTTATGAATTATCAGTTGAGTGAAGAAGAAAGAATGTTGCAAAAAACAGCGGAGGATTTTGCGAACAAGTCACTTGCCGCTGTAGCAGTAGAAAGCAATGAAAGGGGCGAATTTCAGGAAGATATATACAAACAGCTCGGAGAACTCGGGTTTCTTGGAATGACACTTCCCGAGAAATATGGTGGAGTTGATTTTGGTAATTTCTGTTTGGCTCTTTCAATAGAGCAAATTAGCAGAGTATGCGCGTCTACAGCGGTGGCAATATCTGTTCATAATTCGCTCGTAAATTGGGTTATTCTCAATTTCGGTAGTGACGAAATTCGTGAAAAATACTTGCCGATGCTGGCTTCTGGGGAAACCCTTGGAGCATATGCACTTACCGAATCAAATGCCGGCAGCGATATTGGCTCGATACAAACATCTGCCGTTCGAAAAGGCGATAATTATATATTGAACGGTTCAAAATTGTTTGTTTCGACCGGCGATAAAGCGGGTGTTGTGATTGTATTCGCGAGGACCGACCCGGAAAACAGAAATCAGGGTTTGGCTGCTTTTATTGTAGAGCCGGATTTCCCAGGGTTTTCAATTGGAAAGGTAGAAAAAAAGATGGGGCTTAAGGCGTCATCTACTGTTGAGCTTGTTTTTGAAGATTGTGTTGTACCTGTCGCCAATCTTCTAGCGGAAGAGGGTAAGGGGATGGAGATAGCTCTAGGGGGACTTGATGGAGGAAGGATAGGAATTGCCTCTCAAGCTCTTGGGATAAGTCAAGCCGCTCTTGATGAAGCGATAAGATTCGCTAGAGAAAGAAAACAGTTTGGGACGAGAATTATTGATTTCCAGTCTACTAGATGGAAAATAGCGGATATGGTGACTAAACTTGAGGCCTCCCGTTTGCTGGTTTACGCGGCTGCCAAATCGCGTGACAGGGGTGAGGTTACCACAAAACTAACATCGATGGCAAAACTCTTTTCAACAAGGGCTGCGAATGAAATTGTTAACGATTCTCTTCAAATCCATGGGGGGGTGGGCTATACTTCCGAGTTTTTGATAGAGAGACTATATAGGGATGTGAGGGCATTGGAGATTTATGAGGGAACGAGCGAGATTCAGAAAATGGTGATTTCCAGAGAGATTATAAAGGAGTACGACAGAATATTCCCTGAATAGATTGATATTTGGATCTGGTTTTGGAAGGAGGAAAAATTGAAGATTATAGTATTATTAAAACGTGTTCCGGATACTGAAGCTAAGATATTAATTAACAGTAAGGGGTCTGGAATCAATGAAGAGGGTGTTAAATTTATAATTAATACTTATGACGAATATGCTATTGAAGAAGGCCTAAAACTGAAAGAGACTGTCGGAGGAGACAGTACTGTAACTGTTGTTTGCATGGGGGTTGAAGAATCAACAGAAATTATAAGGACGGCTCTTGCTATGGGAGTTGATAAGGGTATTCATATATGTGACGCCGCTCTGGAAAAGGCGACACCGGCTGTGATTGCTACTGTTCTGGCCAAGGCGATTGAGGATAACGGTTTTGATATAATTTTCTGCGGAAAACAGGGGATAGACTATGATATGGCTCAAACACAGGCCTTTTTGGCCGAAAAGCTTGATATCCCGCAGGTTAATGTAATAGCTGAATTTAAAATTTCCGAGGATAATAAAAAGGTCTTTTTATTGCGAAGGATAGAAGGCGCGGACGAAAAGGTTGAAGCCGATCTTCCTGTGATAATATCCTGCGCGAAAGGACTCAATGAACCCCGTTATGCTTCTCTTCCGGGGATCATGAAGGCTAAAAAGAAAGAGATTAAGAAATTGACTCTGGCTGACCTTGATTCTAGCGGCGCTTCCGAAGAAAAAAAGAGTACAATTATCAATTGGTTGCCACTTCCAAAAAGTGGTGAATGCAAGATTATTGAAGGTGAAGAACCCGGTGAAAAAGCTGTCGAACTTGCCAGGTTATTACGCGAGGAAGCGAAAGTATTATAACAGTATTGGTAAAAATAATAATATATTGAGGAGGATATTTATAATGAATGATATTCTGATTTTTGGAGAAATAAGAAACGGGGAGCTTAAAAGGGTAATTAAAGAATTGGTTACAGCCGGGCGAATTGTTACCGAGGGAACGGGAGGATCAATTGATGCTGTTCTGATAGGCAAAGGCGCTTCAGATCTTTCAAAGAATATCGCCGGCCTGGGAATCAGAAAAACTTTCTGCGTTGATGATAATCTAGTGGAAAAATACTCCACTGAAGGTTACGCGAAAGTTCTTTCGGATTTGATCACCGATAGCGGCTATGGATATATCTTCTTTGGAGCGACAGCTATGGGAAGGGATCTCAGCCCAAGGGTAGCAGCTCGTGTTGATGGTGTGATGTTCAGTGACTGTGTGGATTTGAGGTTCCAAGATGGACGCTGTATCGCCAAAAGACCGGTTTATTCGGGAAAACTCTTTGTTGAAATTGCCCCTGTCGGTAAGATCCCGGTTTTTATTACGTTAAGACCGAACAATCTTCCTCCAGCGGATTCTGCTGCCGGAGAAACTGAAACAGAAATGCGCCCATCTGGTGTTATGGAGGATATGATTAGAGCTTTGGCAACTGAAATTATCCCGATGGCTGGCGGAAGGCCTGACATCACAGAAGCTGAAGTCATTATTGCCGGTGGAAGAGCGATGAAGGATAGTGAAAGCTTTGAGATTCTGGGGGAACTTGCCGACCTGCTCGGTGGAGCCGTCGGGGCTTCCAGAGCGGTTGTTGACGCCGGTTATGTTCCTCAGTCTATTCAGGTTGGTCAGACCGGAAAGATCGTAAATCCAAAACTCTATATTGCTTGCGGAATTTCCGGGGCAATTCAGCATCTCGCCGGAATGCGGACATCAAAAGTTATTGTTGCTATAAACAAGGATTCGAATGCTCCAATTTTTGAAAGAGCACATTACGGAATTGTAGGTGATCTTTTCGAAGTTGTACCAGCGTTAACCGAAGAAATTAGGAAACTTCTGTAGGATTTTAGAGATTTTCCAGGGTTTCCCGATTGGAAGATGATTTTGTCATAGGGGTGTTGGGTGGGCTGTTAGAATATCTGTCTTATAAAAATCTTAAGTTGTTGTATTGTCATTAAAGGAGAGTTCTTATGACCACTGAGGGTATTATTATACTGATTGCCTTGTCGGCCGTGCTATTTGCGTTCGTTTTTATTGTCTATCGATTGGTCAAGGCTCTTAGAATGGGAAAATCTGAGGACAGATTCAACAACTTTGGGCAACGTGTAAAATCAATACTTGTTTATGTTGTTGGGCAGGCTCGAGTTCTTTCCCAGCCTGCCGGTATTGGACATTTTTTTATATTCTGGGGCTTTATTTTTATTTCTCTGGGTACGGGCGAACATATTCTCAACATGTTAATACCCTCTTTTAGTTATGAAGCTTTCTTTGGAACCGGAGTAGCGGTAACAATTTCCTTCTGCCAGGATATACTCGCTTTCCTCGTGCTTGGTGCGATTGTAGTTTCACTTTTTAGACGCTTTTTTTTAAAGCCTGTCCGTCTTGAAAGTGATGATCCAAAAGCCGGCAGAGAGGCGGTATTTATTCTTGGGTTAATATTTGTTCTCATCCTTCTTATGTACGGAATTAAGGGGATAGGTATTATCCAGGGTAAAGTAGATGGATCATCAGCTCCAGTTTCAAATATTGCCGCCAATCTTCTTAGAAACAATCTAATAAGAATAAATGTAGTGGAATCCGTGTTTGTATGGGTTCATCATTCGCTCATTTTTTTCTTTTTACTATATATTCCATTTTCAAAACATATTCATATTCTCGGGGCCATTCCGAATATTTTCTTCAGGAACCTTGGTCTTCCGGGCACCTTAACCAGTATGGATTTTGAAGATGAAACAGCGGACAAATTCGGCATTTCGGTACTTACCGATTTTTCCTGGAAACAGCTTCTTGATCTTTATGCCTGCACAGAATGTGGCAGATGTCAGGCAGTTTGCCCAGCGTATCTTACTGATAAACCGCTTAGCCCATATCGGATGATACATAATCTGAGGGGACATTTTATGGATGAAATGGGTAGTCTTTTATCAGACAATGATAAAGAATACACGGAGAAGCCGATTGTTCCCGAGGTTGTATCAAAGGATGAACTCTGGGCATGTACTACATGCGGTGCGTGTGTTCAGGAATGTCCTACTTTTATAGAACATGTTCAGAAAATAGTTGATTTGAGAAGATATTTTGTCTTAACGGAAGCCAGTTTTCCACCTGAGGTGCAACCTGTCTTTAAAAATATGGAGATAAATTACAATCCATGGTCATTCGGCTATGCGGATAGAGCGAACTGGGCAGCGGATCTTGATATACCTCTTGCTTCGGACAAAAAGAGTTTTGATATATTGTTCTGGATTGGATGCGCTGGCTCGTTTGACGACAGGGGAAAGGTGATCGCGAAATCCGTTGTCAAGCTTCTTGAAAGAGCGGGGGTTGATTTCGCGATTCTCGGTACTGAGGAAAAGTGTTGTGGTGAAACGGCAAGGAGGATGGGAAATGAGTATCTTGCGCAGACGCTTATTGAATTAAATATTGAGGTTCTTAAGGGTTATGAATTTAACAGAATATTGACGATTTGTCCGCACGGCTTTAATTCGTTTAGGGTGGACTATCCTCAGGCTGGATACTCCAAGCCGGTTGTTCATCACTCTGAATTTCTGCTTGAGCTTGTTAAGGCCGGGAAACTTCCATCTGGATCTACCGGAAATTTAAAAGGTGTTTATCACGATGCATGTTATCTGGGCAGGTATAATGATATTATCTCCGAACCCCGCGAGTTGGTTTCAGGAATAGATGGTGTTGATTTAATAGAGCTTGACAGGCATGGAAAACGAAGCTTTTGCTGTGGGGCAGGTGGTGGAAGGATGTGGATGGAGGAGACAATTGGGGAGAAAATAAACGAAACCAGAGTTAATGAAATCCTCGAAAAAAATGTTGATCAAATATTTACGGCATGTCCTTTCTGTATGACTATGTTTGAAGATGGGTTAAAGGCGTGTGGAAATGAGAATGTAAAAGTAAAGGATATTGCCGAGTTACTTCTTGAGGCTTCCAAAGAAAGTGAAAAAGGCAAGGGGTAATCTTTAGAATAATTCGATTGCCGAGTTTTTCTAATAAGAATGAAACTCATTTAGAACTGTTTGGATAGCGACAGGGAAATCAGTGTGATTGAAAAGTCGTCTTCCTTTCTCGTATGACGTTCAGGATCGTGAATTATAAAGAGATCCGCGCTAATTTCCTTGTATACTGATATACTTCCCATAAGAGATAGTCTGTTTAAGTAAAAGTCGGAATATAACCCGTCTTCTCCCTTCAGGTAGTTTCTTATACCCGGTTCATAGCTGAAGATAAGCCAGAATTTATCACTGGTCATTAACTCGAAACCGGTTATGATAGAATACTCCTGATATCTCTCCTCTTCAAAGTCGTCGCAAAACATCTGAGCGTATCGCGGCTCCAG
>DAOWMJ010000194.1 GCA_030643145.1 Candidatus Latescibacterota bacterium
TGCTGTGAATTCGATGAAGATGGTAATAGTTGACAACAATGATCCTGTAACCTCAATGTATCCCGGACTTCCTGATACTATCAATTTGCTTGAGGAAATAACAACAAACGGAATGTTTTGGGATGAGGGGTTTTGGGGTTCCAGTAGATGTGGATTATGGTTTGTTGAGGCTTTTGACGGTCCAAGGCATATGGAGGAAAAAGGTGTTTCAAGACATCTAGACTGGTTCCACCCAATGTATCGTATGAAGGCATGCAGTGGTTTATCCTCTTTTGAGGATGCCCCGGTTGCGCTCATATTGACCAGAAATGCAAATAGATTATCCTACAGCGGGACCGGTATTGCCGCGAACAGTTTTCATTTCGGGTTTCCGCTCTGGTATCTGGAACATGAAGCTGTAGAGAAGATTTTTGAAATTATTTTTACAGAATGGCAAATTAAACAATAATTGATTATGTCGAATATTTGTTAAGGAGGGACAGTGAGGTTTAAATCAATTTCAAGAGGGTGCCTGTTTTCCCTTTTATTAATGCTGTTTTTGCTGGATAATTCAACAGCTTTTGCTAAAACCGTTGTTATTGAACCCTTGAAACCGGATTCCCTTCGTGTTACGCATGATGGTGTAAATGTAAGGGTAAGGTGGTATCCTCCTCCGTATTCAGAAACTTCGGCAATCGGCTCTGAATTTTATGAAAACTGGCATTATGGACATGATGAAACAGACCGCGTGGATGTGGAATTTATTGGAGAATATAAAGGTAATATTGACAGGCATTTATCATTTTCTCTGGAAAAGAAAGATATCTATCATGTTGCCAGCGCTGCTAATGGGGGAAATTATTCGATTAAAATAATGATTGAATGCACCGATAAATTCTGGGAGTATAATAAAATCCAAAGAAAATACAGGGTTATCTATGAAACTTACAAGGGCAGAATCGATATTGGGACAGCATTTTTGTACGGTGATACAATTCCGATATTACTAAGAGGTGGAGACCCCTACAGGGAATTAGATCTGGGATTAAGCGTATATTTTCACGATGGTTATGTGGATACCACACAGGATGGTTCGAATGCATTTTTCAATGTTGACATGCAGACCTTTGAAGGTTTTCACGTCTGGAGGAAAGAAGTTCAAAACAACGATCCGGGAAGATATCCATCTCAGGATGAAATGACTGCTATTGCTGAAATATCGAAAGAAGAATATTATCTCTATCTTAAAATAACCCGTCAGGATCAAATTCCTCCTAAACGGCTGGAAAACTGGGAATATTTCACCGATTACGGTATTGAAAAGGCCTATCCGCGAGTAGACTCTCTGGGTGGAAATAATTCGATCTACTATGAATGGGTGGATAGAAATGTCTTTCCCGGGTTTAAATATTACTACAGCGTTACCAGTTATGACAGGGGTTACTATCTTGGAGCTTCTACAGGTTTGGTAAAGGAAAGTTATATTTGTGATAATGATTCGATTCAATGTTCGGAAGTTATGCGAACTATATGGGTGGATGCTCCTTACAAAGGAGAAATGAAAGGGATTTATGCTGTGCCTAATCCCTTTAGAACCGGCACATCAGCTCAAACAACACCGCATTATCATAATTACGATGATGGAAATTATGTTAAATTTCATAATGTTCCCCCGCACGCAAAATTGAGGATATTTACGGTATCCGGGGACCTTGTATGGAAAACAGTGCATGATAATTTTGATGGCGGAGAAGGTATTATAAAGTGGGATGGCAGTAATATGGAAGGGCGTCAGGTTGGGTCAGGTGTGTTTATATATAGATGTGAAGATAGTGACGGTACTGACACTTACGGTAAGATAGTAGTCATAAGGTAGCTATACCCGGGTTGGCGATTTTGTATCCTTTGAAATTCTCGACTTTTCCGGCTCCGAGTAGCAATATAGTTAGAAACTATCAATGAACAGAATTTTTCGAAATCTCTCCACTGTGATTTTACTATTCTTGATATTTGTTAGCTTTTTTTCTGATTCGTATTCAACATCAAAGATTAGTTGTAGTGACAAAATCAGTAAAAACTTACTTTCCCTTAGAAGTAATTCAACCCCGGATAGTACGGTCAAGGCATGGATATTTTTTAATAAAGATAAAAAAACAATCCGTGATACAGACAATAAAGCATTGATTTCAAAGCGTGCGGCTAGAAGACTCAGAATTCGAACATCTTTACCCGAACTGCAATATAACCTCAAAACAGTACCGGAAAATTTCATTGAAATACTAAAACCTCACATAGGAAAGGTGAGATTCAGATCGAAATATTTTAATGCTGTTAGTGTAGAGGTGCGTATTGATCAGTTACAGGTAATTTCAAATTATCATTTTGTGCGGTCGATAGAACTTGTCAATTCTTTTAATCGAGAGGATGGATTTAGATCAAAGGGTCATTTAAAACTAAACGGAGGAGGCTTATCTTACTTAAGCGACCCCCTCTTTGGCAAATACGGCGCCAGCCTAGGGCAACTTGATATGATTGAGGCTGCTCAATTGCTCGAATTAGGGTTTAATGGATCGGGAAAGAAAATGGGGCACCTTCCTGTTCTTATCTGTTTGCTCGATTCGGGATTTAACTTAAGTCATGAGGCTTTCAGCGAGATAAAAATAGTAGCTGAAAGAGACTTCATACAAAATGATTCGAATACCGCGAATGAACCGGGAGACACTGTTGTTCAGGACAGACATGGCACAATGGTTCTTGGAGTTCTGGCTGGTTATCACGAGGGGGATCTAATCGGACCAGCATGGGGGGCTGAATATATTCTGGCCAAGACGGAAAATCTCAAGTTTGAGAAACAGATCGAGGAAGACACCTGGATCAAGGGGCTTGAATGGGCTGATAGCGTAGGGGCTGATATTGTTTCAAGCTCACTTGGATATACAGACTGGTATGCGAAGGAAGACTTTGACGGTGAAACAGCGCTCTGTACCCGTGCAGCTGATTCTGCCGCTTCGCGCGGGATTATTATTATCAATGCCATGGGTAATAATGGCTCGATGGGAGATACAACCCTGATTGCTCCAGCTGATGCTGACAGCATAATAGCTGTAGGTTCGGTTGACAGGTATCGCACAATTGCCTGGAGTAGTTCCAGGGGGCCTACAGCCGATGGTCGAATTAAACCGGAAGTTGTCGCACAAGGGGAAGGCGTTCACACTGTTGACCCCGAAGAAAACGGCAAATACGCTCAATTCAGCGGAACTTCTTTTGCCGCTCCTTTAATTGCCGGGTTGTGCGCGCAACTACTTGATCTGAATCCTGCGTTCTCCGCTATGGAACTAAGGAACGCCCTTATTTCAACTGCCACAAAGAGTAACAGCCCCGATAATTCATATGGGTATGGAATTGCACAGGGGCTGAAGGCCTCAGGACTCCAGAGTCCTGAATATTTCGAAAGTGTAACTGTTTTAGATTTTGGCCCGAATCCTTTCAGTAGTGAAATCTATCTTGAGATATTTTTCCCGTACTGGATGGATGTTTCAGTAAGTGTCTTTGATTGCAAGGGGGCGCTTGTCAGATTACTTGCTGATGAAACTATACTCAAACTATCCTGGAAAATAGTTTGGGATGGAAGAGATAATGATGGAAGAAAGGTTTCCGCGGGGATCTATTTTATCTCAATCCGCTATGGAGATTTAAGAGAAACACGTAAAGTTGTATTCATTCCGTAATGATCAGTTCAGTGCGCGATCCCACTACAATCAGTGTCATAAACTTTATTCTAAAAAAACACTCAATTTTGGTTGTAATTACCGGTCTAAGATTAGTATCATGGTAAAAATAGTTGTTAATGTAATAATTATAAAATTTGACTATTCGTAATTTTCGCTGGGAGAAAAGGATGGAAGAAGAAAAACTTGTATATTTCTTTGGAAAAGAACAAGCGGATGGTAGTTCCGGGATGCGCAATCTGCTTGGAGGTAAGGGAGCGAATCTCGCCGAAATGGCGAATATAGGTATTCCCGTACCTCCCGGATTCACTATTTCAA
>DAOWMJ010000023.1 GCA_030643145.1 Candidatus Latescibacterota bacterium
GAAGTAGACGATTCAAAACTGAAGGAAGAAGAGAAAAAAGATGTAGTAGATCGCGCTCTTGAGGTTATAAGAAATAGGGTTGATCAATTTGGCGTCTCTGAACCGGTGATTCAAAAAGAAGGAAGAAACAGAATTATTGTCCAGCTTCCCGGCCTGCAGGATGCCGAAAGAGCGAAGAGGCTAATTGGACAAACGGCAATGCTTGAATGGCGGCTTGTGCGTAAACAGGAGGAAGTCGCCGCGGTTCTTAAAAGGCTCGATGAAGTATTGAAAAAAGAGCAGGGGGATTCTCTTGTAGAAGTAATCGAAGACGCTGTTATGGATAGTACGGGAATGATTCCGGAGATTGTTGAAGACACTGAAGAGGGGTTGAAGGATACGGCATTTGCCGCATATGAAACCCTGAAAAATGAAGGGGATTCTCTCCTTCTTGGTGGAGGCGGCCAGGCGGATTTGGGAAATATTCCATTGGAAACGATTAGTAAAGATAATCCTTTTACCTCACTTCTTTTTAGATTTTACAGAGACTGGATTCTGGTAAAAGAGAGTAATGTTCCACGTGTCAGAAAGCTGCTTTCGCGTCTTGAGGGGATGAATGTTATTCCTGAGGATAGTGATTTCATGTGGTTTGATGAATGGGTGCCGCTGTCCAGGGGTGGGGAAAGGGGCAAATTTCTCTTCCTTCTGGCGAACGATGAGATGGTTTCCGGAAAGAATTTAAATAATGCTACTCCAAGACCGGATCCGCAAGCTCCTCAGAAACTTCTTGTTGGATTCAACTTCAACAGAACGGGAGCCCGGCATCTCGCGTCTTTTACCGGCAAAAATGTCGGGAGATTCACCGCGATAATACTGGATGGGAAAATTAAGTCCTATCCTATAATAAAGAGCAAAATACCAGGCGGCAGGGGGGTTATTGAAGGCAACTTTACTGACACTGAAGCATTGGATCTATCAATAGTATTAAGAGCCGGAGCGTTGCCGGCCGATATGAAAATTATTGAAGAAAGGTCGGTTGGGCCAAGCCTTGGCCGCGATTCTATCAGAATGGGAATCAAAGCGGCGTTGCTTGGATTCGCGCTTGTGATTCTTTTTATGATTATTTACTATAAACTATCTGGAATAATCGCTTCATTTACTCTGATGTTCAATCTGACTATAGTATTTGGACTTCTTGCTTATCTTGGAGCCGCCCTGACGTTGCCCGGGCTGGCGGGAGTTGTTCTTACCATAGGAATGGCAATTGATGCGAATGTTCTTATCTTTGAACGAATACGCGAGGAATTGAGAAAGAACAAGACAGTTAGATCTTCTGTGGATTCCGGCTATGCAAAAGCCCTTACAACGATTGTGGATGCTAACCTGACTACGCTTATAACAGCTTTTGTGCTCTGGCAGTTCGGAACAGGGCCTGTGAAAGGTTTTGCAACGACACTGAGCATCGGGATTCTGGGATGTATCTTTACTTCATTAGTGTTCAGCAGGATGATTTTCGATTTTTGGACAAAAAGTGGACGAGTGCAGAAACTCAGTATATAAATTGAGGAGAAAGAATGCGTTTTTTTGGAGAGACACATATCAGGTTTGTGGGTTTTAGAAATAAAGCCTTTCTTATTTCGCTGGTTGTAATTGTAGCTGGATTGGGTTCGCTTGTGATTCATGGCGGCCCCGATTTGGGCATTGATTTTGAAGGTGGCACGCTTGTTCAGATTATGTTTGATAAGGCGGTGTCCATTAACAAGCTGCGGAATGTTGTGGAAGAAGCGGGGTATAAGAACGCTAATATTCAGGAGTTCGGCCAAGCGAATGAATATTTGATAAAGGTTGAAGAAATAAATGAATCCATAATAGCTGCCGACAAATTACTCGAAGCCCTGAACGGTGTGGCGCCTGAAAGCAGGTGGAAAGTAGTATCAATTAAGGAAATGCTGAACGATTTGGCTGAAGGTGTTGACGGGGGCAATCTCGTTGTTGTCGAAGGAATAAATATTCCATCTCTGGAAATGTTAGAAGACGGCATCAAAAAAATGGGTGTTGGAATAACCGCCGCTGCCAAGGAGACAGAGACCCGGGTAGCGTTCAATCTTCCATTCCAGGGGATTGAATCGAAAGCCGCGGACAAATTAAAAGATGGTATAAGCAAAGGTTTTCCTGAAAGAGAGATTACTATCAGGCGTACAGAAACAGTGGGGCCCAAGATAGGCGAAGAGCTTAAAAACAGAGCCTGGGCGGCGATTGTAATTTCACTTTTTGGAATTCTTATATATATCAGCTGGCGGTTTGAATTCAGGTACGCGGTTGGGGCTATTATAGCCTTAATTCATGATATAGTTATAACCTTGGGTATTTTCTCAATAACCGGCAAGGAACTTTCTCTGGTTGTTGTTGCGGCGTTTCTTACAATAGTTGGGTACTCCTTAAACGATACTATTGTTGTGTTTGACAGAATAAGGGAAAATTTCAGTATGAGACGGCGCGAGTCTTATGAGAAAATGGTAGACATTTCCATAAATGATTCATTGAGCAGAACAATAATTACATCACTTACAACTTTGATGGTAGTTCTCTTTCTCTTTTTCTTCGGAGGAGAAGTTATTCACGATTTCGCGTTTGCTCTACTTATAGGGATTGTTGTCGGTACCTATTCGTCGATATTCGTAGCGAGCCCTATCCTTGTCGAATGGCAAAACAGGATTGCCAAAACCCGGAGATCCAAGGCGTAAGAATCAGGAATGATCTTTGGATAATTTTCAGGTGGAGTCTTCTTTTTGAATTCGTTAATTGTTTTTACCTGGAGCCCTGGTGAGCTTGGATTATAAAAAAGAACAGAAGTTCTTTTATCTTTCTCTCTGGGTTTTCCTTGTTGCCTCTCTAATCTTTTTTGTTTTCTTCTTATCTCTTGGTAACACGTGCTTGCCATCTCCGTTGTGGTTGATGTTTATATTGCTGGATGCCGGATTTGTCGCGTTTATTATTCTACCCCCACCGGGCAAAATGCTTTTGGGAACCGGCGGTAAACTTAAAAAGGGAAAGAGATGGTACCCGAAAAAACTGGAAGATATTGTAGGTTCGGAACATCGGAAGAAAACGGGGATAAAAGAAGATGAAATACGAATTCCCGGGGGGGCGATAGAGCCGGTTCTTTTAATATCTCTTGTGCTTTTAATGGGGTTGATATTCCTGCTTTCCCCTGCCGGCAGCGGCCAGCAGGACTGGAAGCAGGAAGAGACTATTCGTCTTGGAAAAATTTATGGTGACGCGGAAAAGAATGTAAAGGAAATCGAATTTTTCCTTACAAATACGGCAGAAAAGGCAAAGAAAATAGCTGAGGATGCCGGGATTGAGAATTTGACGCGAAATGAGAGGGCAGAGCTTATTCGCGCGATAGACTCTCTCGCGAAGAGTGTATATAGCGGCATAGAGCCATTTAACGAGATTGGGATACAGGTCTACTCGGAGGAAGATGTGAGGATCGCGTGGGGAGGGAAGCCCCGCTATTTAAGGGAGCTATCAATCTCTAACCTGGGCAGGGGAGTTTTCGCGGCAAAAGTTAAGCTATATACTTTGTTAATTAAGGATATATCGTGCGAAGGGGGTAGAATTGTAGTAGATGTCCCCGTGGAAGTGACTTACGTCAGGAGAAATAGATTTCTTCGTAAAACGAATCTGGAAGAGGTTCTCTCCGCGAAACATAATGTAGATATAGACTTTACGTTTCAGTGTGAAGATATAAAGAGGCAAAACTATACGATAAAACGGGGGAATGAAGAGAGTGGGCCGGAGGTTTACTATGATCCGAATGGCAAAATTGGTGTCTATGGTGTAATCCGTTCAGCCGCTGGATTTCCGATGGCCCGGCTCAGGGTTCGGGGGAATAATTTTACTATCGCGGTCAGGGAAAAGGAAACGAAAAAAGGGCTTGTGGCGGGGTTGCTGCTGGCGTTGATTGTAGCAATTCTCGCTATCTGGATTTACAGGGCTTACGGAAGAAGAAAGGTTAAAGGTGGAAACAGGTTCTGGCATCTATCCAGAAGAATTGCAGTCCTGTTATTTTTTCTTTGTTTAATTCGGTATATTTTACTGACACTTCAGTTGGGGAATTCATTTCTTGGTACGAATCTATTCGATCCTGTTATGTATATGGATGATATGCCGGGTGGATTATTTCGTACAGCGGGCGATTTTCTCCTTACATCTCTTTTCGGTTTGTTTTTTGTTTTTGGTTCGATAAAGGTATTTCGGACTTTCTATCCTGGGGTACTGGAAAGAAAGATTTGCGGTACAGGTTCGCTGAACTGGATTCGTGCCGTCGGCAAAGTGTTGATTCTTACAGCCTTTCTTTTTTCAGGGACGATTGCCGCTTCCGAATTAGTGTCAAGGCTTGTGAAGAACGCGAATCCAAAAATAATAGGATTGGACATCGGGTTTTTTGAAAGTTCAGTTCTTTCTCTTCATCTGGCTCTTCTCTTTGGTGTTTCAGCGATTTTTATAATTCTTATATTTGTATCCCGGGTGGTCTTAATATGGAGAAATAGCGGGTTAAAGGAAGGGTTTTTTGTATCGTTTCTGACAGTGTCGGCTTTGATATTTCTGCTAAAGGGAAATTGGACGCAGTTTGTGCCTGCGGCGGCAATTTTGCTAATGTCATTAAAAATTTTCCCTTTGTTAAGAAAAGAAGAGATAATAACAGTAATATTCTCCTCTTTTTTCCTTGTTCTTATCTTTTCCTTACTTATTTACGGGACGGCAAGAGAAGGGTACGACAAATTAAAGAAGAGAAGAATTAAGGAGATGGTTTACGAATTCAATCATCCTGAAAAAAGCTGGATCGGGGATCTTCTGCCTGATATCTGTCTCGACATATCTCTTGAGCGGAATGTTATTTCTATGGTCACATCAGAGAAAGAATCGGCGGCATTTGAAATATGGGCCGGGAGCAATCTTGGGAAATTCGATCTCCCCTGTGTTCTTGATGTGTACGGCAGTTCCGGGAAAAAGTTTTCGACTTTTTCATTGGGGATTCCTCTCGGGATTTCGCGCGATATGCCTGCCAGTAATATTTATCTTCCAAACATAAAGGTAATTCGAAGGAAAGAAGAAACAAATGAGGGGGTTGTGTATTATTTTATAGGTATTTCGCCAATTTACAGTATTGAAGCGAAACCGGTCGGTAAAGTTGAGATAAAAATACCCTATTTCTTCGAAAACACAGAATTGCTCGCGAGAACAGGCCCGGAAACCCCCGAGATATTTCATAAAGGCGAAGAGGGAAATTTTGGACGGCGAGTGGATGAACCTCACAATCTGCTTGTTGCAAGAATTGAATCAGGCAGGGTTGTCCAATCTTCCAATCCTTTAATGCACGCCGGCGCCAGAGTGTCAATGGAGACGGGTGAATGGACTGAAATAGATGTCGGAAAGGAGAAATATTGCTGCATGCTGGACCCCGGCAAAAATGAGGGGGGATATCTTGTGGGATATCAGCTCTCCGGTTTCGCGGGAAAAACCATAGAATGGGCGACGGTAGTGTCCCTTGAAGTCATTCTGATGATCTTTTCTCTTTTCTTTCTATTTATTATTCGGAAATTACCGATTCTTGGAAGTGTAACTCCGGACATATCATTCTCGGGAGTGCTTGGGTTTAAGCAAAAATTGTTACTTTCCTTTTTTATTGTTTCGATCCTTCCTGTAGCGGCGATGGGGGTTTTTTCCAATAAGTTTATAAAGGAACGCTACAAAGCCGAAGCGAACAGGGAAGCTGAAACAGGAGTTGAATCAGCCTTTTCCCTGATTAAACATTCAATAAAATCCGAGGCGGAGTCATTTGCCGGAAGCCAGTATCTTAGTGATATTCTCGAAGGTAAGGAAAGTCCAAGAATAAGAGATGTCTCCAGGGAGGAAATCACCCAGGTTACCTTGTTCAGCGCTACAGAGATACTCCTCGATGAAAGTTTGAGCAATTTCAGCGTCGAAGACGCGCAAAGCCTCATTAAGGGCGGGAGGATTGGCGAGGTTAGTATTACATATTCTCCTCCTTACATGTTTGGGGGTGTTGTGATACCGAGTTCCCTTGCGGGTTCGTCCGAGGGATACCTTTATTATCGCCGCAGGATCAATGATGAATTTGTCCAGGGGATTGCGGCGGTTCTCGGTAAGAATGTAAATATTTATTACAGAGGTAAACTGCGCGCTTCAAGCCAGAGAGATCTTTTCGCCGGAGGGTTTCTAACCCCCCTCCTGGAACCTTCAATATTCGCGGATGTTGCTTTGAGCGGGAGTAAAATTGTTGTAGGGACAGAATCGCTTGGCGAATATTCTTATCATGTTGCCAGCGCTCCAATGAAATCTCTAAAGGGATCGGTGGTGGGTGTCCTTTCTGTCCCCCTGCTGTATCAAACCGCTCTTGTTCAGAAGGAAATACATAAAGCTCGCGGGCTTCTTATGGGACTGCTTGCTCTTTTATTTGCCGCGGCGGTATCTCTTGGGGTGTTTCTTGCCGGGAAAATATTCACTCCGATAGCCCAGCTTAGAGGCGGCACAAGAAAGATTATTGAAGGGGATCTCGAGTTCAGACTGAAAGCCGGGGCTCCTGATGAAATAGGGGAGCTGGTTGATTCTTTCAATTCGATGACGACAGGTCTTCGGGAAGCGAGAAAAGAACTTCTCGAGAGACAAAAATATTTAACAACTATTCTGGACAATGTGGCTACCGGGGTTATCACTACCGGAAGCGATGGCAGGATTATTACCTTCAATCCGGCAGGGGAGAAGATTCTGAATATTTCAAGAGAGGAGATAGTTGGTATAAAACCTTCAAGGATTGAGAGGGAAGAACTGAGGCCCTTTTTTGATCTCTTTTTTTTAGGGCAGGTTCGGGGAGAAGAAAGGGAAATTTCTCTCTTTTCAAGAGAAGAGAGGAGGACAATAAAAGCTGTTGTAACTTCTCTTCCCAAAAGCGGGGGGAAATCCGGAACTGTTATTGTTTTTGATGATCTTACAGAATTGATCAGATCCAAGAAATTGTCGGCCTGGGTTGAAATGGCCAGACAGATAGCTCATGAGGTTAAAAACCCACTTACACCGATAAAACTTTCCGCACAATTCATGCGGCGTGCTTACGACAAAGGAGATAAAGGCTTCGAGGAGATATTTAAAAGCAGCATCGATACGATTATGCGGCACACTGATATTCTAAGGCGTATAGCTTCTGAATTTTCCAGTTTTGGCAAGGTTTCAGAATTGAAAGCTGAAAATATTCGGCTGAACGATTTTCTTGAAGAACAGGTCGCCTCCTACAGGGGAATTGAGAAAATAGAAATAGTTTTTCAGTCAGGTGGAGATATTGAAGTGAATGCCGATAGGGAGGGGTTAAGAAAAGTCTTGAATAATTTGATCGAGAACTCTATTGAAGCTATAGAAGGCGCCGGGAAAGTTGTAGTTAAAACCACGTGTGACAACAGGATAGTTGAGATCGTCGTTTTGGATACGGGCTCGGGTATCTCGAAAGAAGTAGAGGAGAGGTTATTTGAGCCATATTTTTCAACAAAGACTACAGGCACCGGTCTCGGACTTGCTATATGCAAAAACCTTGTTGATCAAATGGGTGGAAAGATAGTTTTGCGGAACAGAACGCGCTCTTCGGGTGTTGAAGTAATTGTAACGTTACCTGTTTCGTAGATAGGATGTTTATGATCAGGAGAAGGTATACTGTTAAGATTCCCACAGTTTTTTTGTTGGTGTTCGGGGTAATAATTCTTGCCGCCCCGGCGTTGACGTATGCCGTTGCCGCGCCGGCGCGAGTAAATAATGGAACGCTGGATGATATAAGAATAACAATTGGACGGGTTAAATACGGGGGAGGAGGGGATTGGTACAGCGATCCGACTTCCTTGACCAATCTCCTGGAGGAGTTTCAGAGGCGGACCGATATACTCACCAGAAAGAATGAAAAAGTAGTAAAATTGACCGATCCTGATCTGCATTGTTATCCCTTTTTATATATGACAGGTCATGGAAATATTCATCTTACGGCGGAAGAACTTGAGAAGCTCGGAGCACATCTTCTCAGTGGAGGGTTTCTGTACGCGGATGATAATTATGGAATGGATTTGTCCTTCCGCGGGATGGTAAAAAGGCTCTTTCCAGAAAGAGAGCTCGTCGAGGTATCATTCGATCATCCAATATATCATTGTGTTTATGACCTTGATGGTCCCCCGAAAATTCATGAGCATGATGGAAAATCTCCACGGGGATTTGGGGTATTCGCCGAAGAAAGACTGATTCTTTTTTATACTTATGAGAGTGATATAGGAGACGGACTCGAGGACGCGGATGTACATAATGATCCTGCCGGCAAGAGGGAAATGGCGATCAGGATGGCTGTCAACATACTCTATTACGCGATAACTTACTAGATAAAACCACGCCGGGCTTCTTCTGCTCCGAGGTGAAATATAAAGTAATGTCCGGTCAGGACTGTTTTGTTATGAGTGATGAGCAAAAAATTCAAGAGGCTTTCAAAAAGACCCTGGCCGATTCGGCTCTCAGACGCCGGCTCGCTCTTTCCGGGGGAGTCCTGTCGGTTCTCACGGTGGCTCTGTTTATACTCTTTTCTTCCCTTCTTGTTCTGCACAGCCTTTTTTCAGGTTGGGATTTATTCCCGTTTTCCGCCTTTCTATTTTTCTGGACGGGTGTTATCTGCGCTGTAGTTTTCTCGGTATCATCTCCCTTTTTTCATTCAGCGGACAAAAAAGAACTCGCCGGAATTCTGGACAAAAAAACGGGGAAATACAAAAGTCTTTTCGTATCAGCCTTCGAATTCTCTTCGGACAAAAAGAAAAACGAAGGCTATTCGTGTTACATGATGGAAGAGACAATCCGCAGGGCGAACAAAGATATTACGAAACTGAAAAAAGAGAATATTTTTACCGGGGAAGGAAGACCCGAATGGACAGTTGCCGGGATTCTTCTGGGGACACTCTTTCTTTTCCAGATAGGGTTTGCTCCTGCCGCTATAAATGACATTTTCTCCTTTATTTCAGATCCTGGTATTAGTTTCAGAGTTTCAAAGGGAGCAAATATATTGGTCAGCTCAGGAAATATTTCAATACTTGAGGGAGAGAGCTTTTTTGTTGAGGGGGTTAATTTCGGATCTGAGACGGATGAAGTGTTGCTATGCACTAATTCTGTTGATGATATTTGGCGGGAAAAAAGATTAGATGCTGACACGCTGTTTGCTGGCAGTACACCGATACATATTTACCGGAAACATCTCGAAAGCCCGGCAACCAATTTGCTGTATTGCTTTAGATCAGGAAACAACTTTTCTGATACATTCAAAGTGAATGTTATATATCGTCCCGTTATAAATAGGATGACCGCGAAGTTAGACTATCCAGAGTATACCGGCATGATTTCCGAAACAGTAAAAACCGTTGCCGGTAAGCTGCGCGTTCCTCTCGGCACAGGGCTTGATATTTCGGGTGAAACAAGCAAAGATATAATGGATGGGCATCTTTTCTTTACAAGCGGCAAGGTTGTTCCCGTGGAAGTCGCCGCCGGGGGATTCGGCGTGTCGTTTACCGCGCAGGCCGACGACACCTTTTATGTGAGCGTAACAGATCAGGAAGGTTATAAAAACAGGCAGCGGATAGCATATCCGGTACAGGTAATTAATGATCTTCCCCCCGAAGTGGAAATTCTGGCTCCCGGGGATAGAGCTCAACTGCCGAGATCTCTGCTGATATCCCTGCAGTACAGGGCAGTTGACGATTATTCAGTCACCGGGATTAACCTCCGGTTTAAAAAGGACAAAAGGGACAAGGAATACAAAACAATTATTCTTCCCTGTGCCCGTGGAAAAAATGACGGAGTTATTGAAGAGGTTTACGAATGGTCTCTCAAAGGAAACGCTGTCATGCCGGGAGACAGAATTTTTTACTACCTCGAAGCGTTTGACAGTAATGTTCACCCGGGGCCGGGATATGCCAGAACGGAGCTTCGTTCTCTGGAAGTCCCTTCACTTTCACAAATGTACGCTGACCACAGAAAAAACGAAGCAAAGCAGACAAGACAAATAGATGATTTATATCAATTTGGCGTAGAAACAAAAGAAAAACTTAAAAAACTTTCCGACAAATTCAAGATGGAGCCCAAGATGGATTGGGGGAAAAAACGCGAAGGTAAAAGGCTTCTGGACAAATACAAAGATCTCCGCCGGAAATCTCTCGAAGCGGCTTCGCGGCTGGAAAAAACACTGGATGCTCTTCAGCAGAACAGGATGACATCTATGAGTATAGGGAAAAAATTGGAGAGAATTCAGCAGTTGATGAGCAGGTTGGAAAGTGAAAGGCTCAAAAAGATTATTGAGGAAACAAGCAGGATCATAGATGAATTATCGGAGGAAGAGATTGCGTCGGCAATGGAGGATCTCGAGATTTCAACCGAGGATATGATAGCGGAGCTTGACAGAACCATCGATTTTTTGAAGCAGGTTATGCGTGAAGAAAAAGTGGAAGAGCTTATGCGAAGAATGGAGAGTATGCTCGAGCGGCAGAAGGCTCTGAGGGATTCCGCGAGAACTGAAAATCTTGAAGAATTGTCGGAAGGGCAAGAGGAGCTTGGGGGGGAGGCGAAAAAGTTTGAAGAAGATCTCACCGGTCTGTCCCTGGAAGAGGAACTTCGAAATAATGAGGAAATGCAAAATCTTATGAAGGATATGGCTCAAGCAAACCTTGATTCTCTTATGGAGAAAGCGGCCGAACAAATGCGGCGGGGGGAAAGAAATAGCGCGCGCTGTACTCAAAAGGAAACGATGGATGAAATGCTGGGGCTTTACACCTCTCTCGGCAGGTTTCAGATGGGAATGAACCTGACCATGAAAGAGTTTGTAAAGGAAGGTATCCAAAACACGGCCGTCTGGCTTATTGAAACATCAATGGTGCAGGAAGAGGTGGTGGAAGGTCTTCTCGGGAGCGGCATGGGGGGAGTGGGTGTCGCGGAAAAGGAATTGGTTGTTAAAGAAGCTGTCAAGCGAGTGATCGAAGAGTTGTATATGCTGGCAAGGAAATCGATGTTCAAATCGCAACTTGTCTTTACTCACCTTGGGGGCGCAGCCCGTGGTATTGAAGAAACTTTATCAGGAATAGAAAACAGGCGGCGGGGGCAGGCGCGCGATTCCGCTATTTATGCTTTAAGTCAGTTGAATAAAGGGGTAATTGAATTGCTGAGAGCCGGTTCGTCCGGTCAGGGAAGTGGGTCCGGTTCAAGGAAGAAAATGCGGATGATGTTAAAACAGCAAATGGCTATAGACAGTCAACTTCAAGGGATGTATAAAAATCAAAATAGGTCGAGCCTGTCAATGAGCCAGAGAGCGAAAATGACCCGTCTTGCCGCGAAGCAGAGAAAAATGGAAGAAGTGATGAGACAAATAGAAAAGGAAAGCGGCGATAGTGATAATCTTCTTGGTAAAATTGAAGGGTTGGCCTCTCAAATGGATAGTGTCGCCGGAAAACTTGAAGAAGGGAAACTGAGCAGGGATCTAATAGGGATCGAGGAGAAAATATTGAGCAGAATGCTGCAGGCACAGAGATCGCTCGACCGGAGGGATTATAAAAGGGAAAGAGTCAGCAGGAGCGCGGAGGTTTTGTGGGGAGAGGATCCCGGCACGATGATGGAAACTGAAGGAAGCAGGGAAATTATTCTTGAAATGATTCGAAAGGGAATGCGGATGAAGGGCCCTCGAGAATACGAAGATTTAATTGAATTGTACTTCCGGGCTCTTTCCAGACAGGTAAGAAAACAGGGCGAATGACTCCTTTTCTCGGGATTGTGGAGACAAACAAAATGGATGATGGAAATGACTGTAGAACAAAGGCCGGGTTGATAGATATGTCCCGATTTAGAAGATATAGGGCGGCTTCTTTATTCGCGATATCCCTTTTTGTCGGCCTGGGAGGCGCGGAAGTGTGCCAGGCCGCGGTTCGTGTTGTCACGGGGGAAGCAAAGAATGCGGATACTCGCGAGCGTGTTATTGATGCTGCAAGGAATAGGGATAGAAGGGTGGATATTAATGCCGGCAGGGAGAAAGCGAGAAGGCTTATAAGAGACGACAGGTACAAAGAAGCCTTAATCATTCTGGAGGAGCTATATCAGAAATACCCGGAGAGTAACATAACAGTGAAACTGCTCGCCGATGCTTATATCAGAACCGGAAGAGCGCAAGAGGCCGTTGTTCTTCTTGAGAAGAAGCTCAAGGAGGATGCTTTGGATTTTGAGTTTATAAGGAGTCTTGGGCAGGCTTATCTCGAGATGGGACAAGGGGAGAAGGCTGAAAAGGCCTGGAGAAGAATTCTGGCCGGAGAGAACAGACAAATTCCTTATTATGATAATGTAGCGGTATTATTGTGGGACGCGGGACAATATGAGAATGCGATCTCGGTGCTTCGTGAAGGAGCTGTTGGAGGGTATTTCAGAACACGAATGAGAAAAATAATAAATTGGGAAAGGATTCTTGGAAAGACCGAAGACGCGTTTATAGACGAATTGAAGTGGTTGTTCAGTGAGGAAAAAAGAAGGGATTTAAGAAGCGCGGAAACAATTCTGGAAATATTCAGGGAATCCGGGAACGATAGTAGTTTTTTGTTATTGTTTGATGCCGCTGCCGGCCGGAAAAAAGAAAAGGAATTTTTGAATCTGGTGAAGGCGCTTCTTCTCGTAGAGACTGACAAATATATAAGAGCGTGGGAACTTGTCTCCGGCAAAGAGAGCAATCTCCCGGAGGAAATTCTTTACTATTCTTTTATATCCGCTGCCGCGGAAATGAAACACAAAGCTGGGCGGGAAGATTGTGAGGAATTTATGCTCAAATCCACGCGAAGATTTCTTGAAAAATACAGCAAAAGCCGGCTGGTACCCGAGGTGGTTTTGTGGAAGGCTGAACTAAAATTTCTTCAAGCTAAACGCGAGTGGCCTCACAACAATAAAAAACTTAAAGAGGCTTTTCGCGCCGCCGCCGGAGTGACGGATCATTGGGCCGCTCTCCCCTATTATGACAGAGTGCGCCTTCTTATGGCCCGGATTCAACTTGAAGGGATGTGGCGGCCGGAGAAAGCGCTTGATATTCTAGATAGTTCGAAATGGCGGCGAAAAGGCATTAAAAGTAGAGTAAAAATAATGCGGGCAAGGGCTCTTTCAATATCAGATCGCGGGGATGAAGCTGAAAAAGAGCTTAAAGCCCTGGCTTCTGACACTGATTCAACTGTGGCTTCCGAAGCGGCATTCAGGCTTTCAGAGTTTTATTTTTATTCCGGAAGGCATTCGATGGCTCTTACCGGGTTTTCGAAACTGGCAGAGGAATATTCCTCGAATAATCCGGCAAATGACGCGCTTGAACTGGCAATGCTGATTAAGCGGGGGATCGAAAATGAAGAGAGCGCTCTCGACCTGGTTGCTTCCGCTCGTTTCCTTGCCAGCAGGGGTAAGATTGCGGGTGCGATAGATTCTCTGAGGATGCTCGAGGAGCGTTTCCCCGAATCACCCCTTCTCCCCCGGGCGTTTCTCCGGCGCGCTTCTTTCGAAATCGAAGCGGGGATGAACAATGCTGCTGAAGCGGATTTAAGAAAAATCCCGGAGATGTATCCGATGAGCGTTTGTGCCACATTGGCGTTGGAAAGGCTTGGGGATTTTGTTTCTCTAAACAGACCGGAGGAAGCTCTGAAACAATACAGAATTTTAATAGAAAGGTATCCTGATAATCCCTTTATTTCACGAGTAAGAAAAAAGTATGCGAATCTGAACAAAGAACTTGGATCAAATTCAAGAAGAGAGGCTGGGGAAAATTGAAGTTATTGATAAGAGGAACGCTCGTGCTGACGTTGATTTTATTTATATCGACGGGGGCCAGGGCGGATTATCTGGTGGCGATGGATCTCTCCCAGACAAATCATCTGAAGGCATATGGACTTGTATATAAAGTGCTGGAAAATGGAGGTGAGGCAAAATGGTTTTTGAATTATCGGGGAGGTTCATTTTTGCTCCCCGAGATGGAGATTGTTTTACACGAAGCGAACGCCATGGGGGTTGCAGTCAGAAAACTGAACGGCAGCGAGCTTGCTTTGATATATAGTGAAATCAAAAACAGTAATATGGAAACGGTACTTCTGGAGAAGGCCCCGAAGATTGCTGTCTACGCGCCTCCTAACAAGCAGCCGTGGGATGATGCCGTTATGCTGGTTCTGGAATACTCAGAGGTTCCATACGACATTGTTTATGACCGGGATATTCTGGGCGGGGCGCTGGAGAAATATGACTGGCTGCATCTGCATCACGAGGATTTTACGGGGCAGTACGGGAAATTCTTTGCCTCCTACAGACATACGGAGTGGTATATTAAGCAGCA
>DAOWMJ010000176.1 GCA_030643145.1 Candidatus Latescibacterota bacterium
GGAAAAAACTGCCATTGAGGAAGCTAAACGCTGCCTGCAATGTAAGAAGCCTAGATGTGTCGAAAATTGTCCTGTTGAGATAAATATACCGGGTTTTATAGGGTGTATCGCCAAAGGTGATTTCGCCGGAGGAACCAAGATACTCAAAGACAAGAATTGCCTGCCAGCCGTGTGTGGAAGGGTGTGCCCACAGGAGGAACAGTGTGAGCAGGCATGCGTGCTGATGAAAAAGAATGGCACGATCGGGATCGGAAGGCTTGAAAGATTCCTGGCTGACTGGGAAGCCGGCACAGGCAAGTTCGACATCCCGCGCAAACCGAAACCGACGGGAAGGAAAGTAGCGGTGATCGGCGGGGGACCCGCAGGGTTGACCGTAGCTGGAGATCTGATAAAACTCGGGCACGAAGTGACTATATTCGAAGCGCTTCACAAGATGGGTGGAGTGCTTATATACGGTATCCCGGAATTCCGTCTTCCAAAGAAGATAGTTCAGAGGGAAGTGGACTATCTGGAAATGCAGGGTGTGAAGATAGTGACCGATTTTGTAGTAGGCAAAACACGGACTGTTGATTCGATCCTAAAAGAATACGATGTTGTATTCGTTGGATCGGGAGCGGGATTGCCATGGTTCATGGATATTCCCGGAGAGAACCTCAACGGCGTATATTCAGCTAACGAATACCTGACACGAATGAACCTCATGAAGGGATTTCAGTTTCCTGAGTATCTGACCCCGATAAAGGAGCATAAACGGGTCGCGGTAGTAGGGGGCGGGAACGTCGCTATGGATTGTGCTAGAACAGCCCTCAGGCTTGGCGCCGAGGCGAGAATCATTTACAGAAGATCAAGGCAGGAACTGCCGGCGAGGCTCGAGGAAGTAGAGAACGCTGAAGAAGAGGGAGTGATATTCGACTATCTTACACTTCCGTTGAAATATATCGGTGATGAGAACGGGTGGGTAAGGAAGATCGAATGCCAGAGGATGGAGTTGGGCGAACCCGATTCTTCTGGAAGAAGAAGGCCTGTTCCGATAGTTGGATCTGAATTCATACTCGAGATGGACGCTGTTATTTGCGCGATAGGAAACAGCCCCAATCCGCTGATCGCTTCGACCACTCCGGGGCTTGAAATAGGGCGAAGGGGGAATATTGTGGCAGATGAGGAAACAGGGAAGACTTCAAGAGACAGGATGTGGGCGGGAGGAGACGTCGTTACAGGGGCGGCAACCGTAATCCTAGCCATGGGGGCAGGGAGGAAAGCGGCCAAATCGATACAGGAGTATCTCGAAACCCTCTGATATTCCTTTTAATGGAACTTAACGGTTAAGGCGACAACTCATTTTGACCATTACCGGCACAATTTTGGCATTAAGTGAAGTTGATATGAAAATGAATAGAAAACAGGGTGAATTGCGCGAAAATAAGATTCCTCAGTATGACGAGGAAGTTAAAGAGTATGACAGCTACCTGCATGATGTAATCTTTGGAATGAGTTTTGAGTTTGTCAGTGCGGATGAAAAATTGCTTGATATCGGTGTTGGGACAGGTTTGGCTTCAATAAATTTTGCCGAAGTTGGACTGAAGGTTTACGGACTGGACAGCTCAAAAGAAATGCTGTCTGTTTGCCGTTCAAAATCATTTACGGAAGAGTTGAAGCGGTATGATATGACCCGAGAGACAATTCCGTATAAAGACAGGTTTTTTGGCAATGTCGTCTGCTGTGGTGTTTTGCATTTTATGAGTGACCTGAATAACCTGTTTGCTGAAGTTAAAAGAATAATAAAGAGTGGAGGAATATTTGCCTTTACTATAGCCCCGCAGGAGACGGCAGACGGTTATATTGAGGAACCGACTGCATGGGGTGTATCAATATTCAAGCATTCACCTCAATATATTATGGAGTTACTGGAAAAACACGGTCTTGAGTTGTTGAAAGAACAGAGATTGTTGATTAAGGGCGCTGACAGGATAAAATACGACATGCTATTTTCGGCCCTGATTTGCAGATGCCGGTAAGAACGGCGTAAAATACAGGTTACATAACAATCCATCCAGTATTGCTTTGCGGAAGAATTTCTTAATAACAGGACTTTCCCCACAAACTGACCTTTCAATCGATTAAGCGGAATATGATGGTAATGGTACTTTGTGCTATGTATTTTGCCGCTGTTAAGATGGGAGAAGGACTGCTTGTTGTGGAAAAATCTTAGCTCCCGCTCTTCGATACATAAAGAAATGGGGAAACTCCAATATTTTTTAAAAGTTGATAAATAGCGTGGTCTTCCGTACTATTTATACAACTATATGGTTCTGTACATTTCTAGTAAGGTTAAAAAAATGAATACAATTGTAAGTTTTTCGCCGGTTTCTAATAAGAATGCCAGGGGGCTCATATTGGGTTCTATGCCGGGAGTAGAATCTCTTAAAAAGAACCAATACTATGCCCATCCTCGTAATAGCTTTTGGTATATAGTATTAAAAATACTAAACGGAGACTTAGACTTAAACTATGAGGAAAGAAAAGAAATATTAAAAGAAAATAGGATTGCGTTATGGGATGTCTTGAAAGGGTGTGTGAGGGAAGGCAGTTTGGATTCTTCAATAAAAAATTCATCAATAGTTACAAATGATTTTGAGTCATTTTATTCAGAACATCCGGATGTCAGATATGTGTTCTTTAATGGAGCAAAAGCGGAAAAAGAATATAAAAATTCTGTTTTTCCAAAAATATCTAAAAAATATAATAGATTAGAATATTACCGGCTCCCTTCTACAAGTCCGGCAATGGCAAGATTAACAAAGGAAGAAAAATTGTCTGAGTGGTTAATAATAAAGCAGAAAGTAAAACCAAACATAATAACGCGTTCCACCTGACAAAAAAGCCGCGCTTTTCGGCAGGTGAGATTGAATGGATGGCTGAAGTAATATTCAGAAACAGGGTCTTGACTAAGAGGGGATCATGAAAATTGTTAATTTATCAGAAGAGTATGAGAGTAATTATTTTGTTTGTCTCGAAGATTGGTCAGATGAAATAAGGGAAGCTGAAAATCATAAAGAACACTGGTATCGAGAAATGAAAGATAAGGGTCTTTGTGTTAAATTGGCATTAAATGATGAGGAAAAACCGGTTGGCATGATTCAATATATCCCAATCGAATACTCCTTTGTTGAAGGCAGCGAATTATATTTTATTCTGTGTATCTGGGTACACGGATATAAAAACAAGGGAGTTGGAAATTATCAGAAACAGGGGATAGGTAAAGCGTTAATAATGGCATCGGAAGAGGACGTGAAAAAGAGAAATGCAAAAGGGTTAGTTGCATGGGGAGTACCTATGCCAGTATTTATGAAAGCATCCTGGTTTAAAAAGCAAGGGTATATTCAAGTAGACAAAGAAGGCTTTCTCGGTCGTGTTTTATTGTGGAAACCATTTTCGGATGATGCTCTTCCGCCAAAATGGGTTAAAGCCAGGAAAGAACCGGAATTAGATCATAACAAAGTAACTGTCACCGGATTTATTAATGGATGGTGCCCTGCTTACAATATGGTTTTTGAAAGGGCGAAGCGTGCTGCTCTAGAACTTGGATATCAGGTTGTTTTTCATGAGATAAATACATTTGATAAGGAAGTGTTTGACGAATGGGGCATTTCAGATTCTTTATTCATCAATAGAAAAAAGGTTAATACAGGTCCGCCTCCTTCCTATAAGAAAATAAAGAAGAAGATAGCAAAAGAATTGAAAAAAATGCATAACATGAAAAAACGCTAACATTTTTCTGACTGTACAGGATTTTAGATTCTATGTTATGTTGACGAATGAAAGGAGAGCCATCATGGATAAATGGGAATATAAACTTCTCGATTCAAAAATCTTACCTGAAGCCGAGAAAGGTATATTCAAGCAGCCAAAAGTGACACTGGCGGAAGCAGAGCATGACAGTTCATTTCCAGGATGCAGATTCTTACGAAATGGTATTGGAGACAGGGACGAAAGGCAAAGAGCTTAGCGTTTGCCAGACCATGAAGTTACGGAAGATTTCCGGGGATCCAAACTTTTAAAGGAGGACAAAATGATAAGGAACTATCTAGTACAATTAGTGATTGTTATCGTTGCTCTCATTTGTATCTCGGTGCCGGCAGCGGCAGAAAACAGGCCTGTTCAGCTATCATTGTTTACACCAATCCAAATATTCCCTGAAAATGATACGATTACCGGTGTTCGGATAAACTTGATTTATGGACGGAATGCTTCTGTTACCGGACTGGATTGGGGATTTATAAACCATACCACTACAGGAATAACCAAAGGATGGCAGATCGGAGCGGTTGGTTGGGTGGATTCTGATTTTGTAGGTTGGCAGGACAACTCTGTTAATGTTGTGAAAGGTAATTTCAAGGGATTCCAGTGGGGAATCGTCAACTACGCCAAGAGCGCGAAGGGATTTCAGCTTGGATTTGTAAACTACGCGGAGAGTATGAATGGACTGCAGATTGGATTCGTGAACGTCATACGAC
>DAOWMJ010000142.1 GCA_030643145.1 Candidatus Latescibacterota bacterium
ATTAAAGGTTTATAAAAAGGAAGTAGTCAAACGGGTGGTAATCTATGGGGAATTGCACAGATTTATCCCTGTTCTTGCTGTCTGGGAAGGGTTTAGGGTTTCTGAAAAAGGAGTAAGTCATTCTGAGAGAAAATTCGGCAGAAGTAAATACGGGACAAAAAGGTTCCTAAATGGTTTTTTTGATCTAATGACGGTAATGTTTATTACACGCCGCTCCTCTTCGCCGCTGCATTTCTTCGGACGTTTCGCAGTTTTTTTCCTGGTGGTGGGTGGATTGATTAATTTCTATTTCCTGATTCAATGGTTGATGGGTAAAGGTTTGCATATCAGGCCTGTCATGGTTGGCGGGATGGTTATGATAGTAATAGCAGTTCAGATTGGTTTCTTCGGGTTACTTGCTGAACTTTTTACATCACGAACTGAAAAATCATTCTCATTCAGAGAGTATTTAATTGATGACTAAAAGCGATGAGAGTCTTAGTCTGCGAATCTGTCTTGTTGGTCCTTCTTACCCCTACAGAGGGGGAATATCCCATTATAATACACGCCTTGCCCTGGAACTGCGGAAGAAACATGAAGTTTATCTTGTTAATTATAAACGTCTTTATCCGGAAATATTGTTTCCGGGAAAAACTCAATTTGATGAAAGCAAAAACCCTTTCCTGATTGAATCCGACAGAATTATAGATTCCATAAATCCTTTATCCTGGCTAAAAGCAGCTTTTCGTATTGCCCGTTTTAATCCGGATATTGTAATTGTTCAATGGTGGCACCCATTTTTTACCCCGGCTCTTGTAAAAATATGTACTATATTGCGTGTTCTCGGCAAGGGGAAAATAATCTTTATCTGTCATAATGTTGTTCCGCACGAACGGTCAATCCTGGACGGAATTCTCACCAGAATCGCCTTTATTGCTGTAGACGCGTTTCTCGTTCAATCAAATGAAGACCGTGACAATCTGCTTTATATTAAAAAAAGGGCTCATTTTATTCTTCATCCTCTTCCACTCTTCGATTTTTTCAAGAGAGGAGATATTAACAGGCTGCAGGCAAGAGAAAATATTAAGTCGGGTGATAAGAATCTTATTTTGTTTTTTGGATATATAAGACCTTACAAAGGGTTGAAGTATCTTCTTGAAGCGATGCCTTCGATTATGGAAAAAATAAAAATTCATTTATATGTAGTAGGAGAATTTTATCAAGACAGTACGTTTTATAAGGATTTTGTCAAAGAAAATGATCTTGCCGGAAATGTAACCTTTGTCGACCGTTATGTAGATAACGATGAAGTGGAGAACTACTTTGTTGCTTCCGATCTGGTTGTGCTTCCTTATGTTTCCGCCACTCAAAGCGCGATCGCCCAGATAGCGCTGGCATTTGAAAGGCCTATTGTTGTAACGGATGTAGGTGGGCTTCCCGAAGTGGTTTCGGAAGAAAGAACGGGATTTATTGTTCCCCCCGAGGATTCGGAAGCGTTGGCGTCAGCAGTGATAAGATATTTTTCCGAGGATTGGGGAACAAAAATGTTGCCGTATTTTGAAGACGAAAAGAAACGTTTTGCCTGGGCGGGTATGGTTTCCGCCCTTGAAGAACTTTTTAATAGCATTCAAGGGGTTTAACTTGGCTGGCAAACTACTTCATGTGATAGTACTTAACTGGAATGGAGAAGATGTAATAAGAGAATGTCTCGTGTCTCTTATTGCTGTTGATTATTCTCCGATCGTAATCACGGTAATAGATAATGCCTCAACAGATTCATCAGCAAAAATAGTACGGGAACAATTTCCCCAGGTGAATCTTATTCAAAACAACGAAAACCTTTTATTTGCTGAGGGCAATAATGTTGGGCTTAGAAAATATTTAAAAGAAGAAGGAAACTTTTTTCTTTTGCTGAATAATGATACAGTTGTAGCTCCTGATTTTGTTTCCGAGATGATAAAGGCGTTTGATCACCCGGATGCCGGCATTGTCGGGGCTAAAATTTATTATCATGATGATTCTCGCAGGATTTGGTATGGAGGCGGTGATTTTTATCCTTTAATCGCTTTACCCCGGCATTTAAATATAAGAAAAATTGACAGAGGTATTGATGAAATAATAAAGGAGACAGGTTATGTGACAGGCTGCGCTATGATGATAAAAAGGGAAGTGCTTGAGGATGTTGGATTACTTGATTCTTCCTATCAAATGTATTGTGAAGATGTTGATTATTGTCTCCGTGCGCGGCATGCAGGCTGGAAATCTTATTATTCACCAATGGCGCATATTTGGCATAAAGTGAGTTCAAGCAGTGGCGGGGGTTTTACACCTTATAAACTTGAAAACAGAATTGTAAGTACCAACAGGCTTTTTAGCAGACACAAACCCTGGTGGTGGAGAATCCTGATCTTTCCTCTTTATGCGGCGGGCTTTATTTTATTGATTATAGCCTTTTTTCTCTCTGGAAAATGGGCTCTCCTGAAAAGCCTTTTTAAGGGTCTATGGAGGATATTGAAAATCAGGGGAAATATGGAATCAGGCACGTTTACTAAACGGAATTAAAATGTTAAAATACTATAAAAGAGCGACAGTCAGTTTTCAACAGAGTCTGTATATATCAATCGGAACGCGCAATTTGCATTTCTGCTCTTTTGCTGTATAACGAGCTACGTAAGATTGTCATGGTTTTTGGAGGAGAGTTTAATTGGCAGATGCAAATCAAGGGAAAGATTTGACCTTTTCTGGTTTTGATCCCGTTATGAAGCTGGACAAAATTTCCGTATGGAAAAGGGCAATTGTTGTTAGCGTGTTTTTTCTGATAATAATATCTATTTTAATGCCGGGAATCTGTTTTCAGAACAAGATTTTCTTTGTACCGGACAGCAAGACACCTGTCAGCTTTGCTTCCGTTGGGAAGGATGCCCTGGATTCCGGCGTATACCCCCTATGGAATCCCTATCTCTTTTCGGGAATGCCAAGCTTCTCAAGTATGGCTTATAATCCATATGTCTATCCAATAACCTGGCTAACTCATTTTTTACATAAATACTTGGCTTTTCCGCGGATGACCTGGCTTCTTATACATTATTTCATGGCTGGAATTGGCGTCTATCTTTTATTACGCTCTTTTAGTGTTTCAGCTCCGGTGTCACTTATTTCGGGAGCTCTGTTTATTATGCTTCCGAATTATCTTGCGATGGGAGCTAATGGCCATGGTTCTCAGGCATGCGCGGTGGCTTTTATGCCTTTTGCGTTTCTTTTTGCCAAGCGGATGTTGTCTGGTTATCGAAGGTTTCTGATGACAGGTCTTCTTTCACTGACACTGGGCGTTCAAATGCTGCGCGGACATGTTCAAATTTCTTATTATACATATCTTATTATCGGATTTCTTTTTATATGTGAATCGATCTATTTGCTCAGAAGGGGCAGGAAGAAAGATTTTGCTATCAATTTGGCAACGATAACTTCGTCTTTAATTATCGCCGTTGGTATCGCAGCCATTCTGATTTTTCCTCTTAGGCATTACGCGCAATTTTCTATTCGAGGCGGCGGTGTTCAAGGAGGGCTTGATTATGGATATGCCACGGGCTGGAGTCTACATCCAAAGGAGATGTTAACCTTTGTGTTTCCCTGGTCTTTTGGCTTCGGAAAGATGACTTACTGGGGAAGTATGCCATTTACGGATTATCCGAATTATCTTGGGATTGTGGGTGCTGTTTTCTCATGCGCCGCGCTCTTTCTTGTAAAAAACAGATGGAAGTGGTTTTTAGGCTTAACAATGTTGCTATCAACACTGCTAAGCCTCGGGAAATTTTTCCCTCTTTTTGGTTTTATGTTTAAATATTTTCCGTATTTTAACAAGTTTCGGGTCCCGGTTATGGCGCTGATTATCCAGCAATTGATGGTTGTTATTCTCATGGGGCTTGGCATTGAAAAAATTCTCTGTATCTATCGAAAGGGGTTTTTATCCGGCCCAAAATACAAGATGATTTTTCGTTACTCTTTTATTGTTTGTGTTGTTGTTCTTTCTCTTGTTCTTATTGGAAGTAATGGGATACAAGAGAAGATATCACATAGTTCGTTAGTCGATAAAGTTCGGTTTGTAGATAGAGCCGCAGAAGGGTTCTCGAAGGATTTAATAATAAGAATTCTTTTATTTACGGCTCTTAGCGCGATTCTGTTTATCGCTTCGATAAAAAGAGTAAAGCCCGGCAATTTAGTGCTTGCTTTGGCTGTAGTAATGTTTGTGGATATGTTTCTTTTGAAGGATTCGATTATTCATCCTGAAAAAATCTGGAGGCATGAGGGGTATAGGATCGTTAAATCCGGCGAGGAAATAGAAAAATATAAAAAACCTGACGAGCTGATAAATTTTCTTAAAAAAGATGAGTCGATTTACAGAATATTCCCGGCACCAGCTTCAAGATTGGGTAGGTGGTCATACAGTGTGCCTCCATTTAGTGAAAACAAGTATATGATATCCGGGCTTTTTTCTACGGGTGGATATCATGCCGCGAAGCTTCAAATATATCAAAATCTTATGGATAAAATGTTTGGTTCCTTTAACAGTGGAAGAGTTCCGGTCCAGATACTTAATATGTTGAATGTAAAGTACATAGTTTCCCAGGTGCCGCTATTTAAGGAGAATGCTACTTTTCCGCTTGTGTGGGAAAGGGATTCGAAATGTATTTACAAGAATACAAGAGCCCTTCCCAGAGTTTTTTTTGTTGACAAGGTTAAAATTATGAAAACCGGGGATATGCTTAATTTTATAGCGTCACCGGAATTTAATCCCGCCGAGCATGTATTGCTTGAAAAGCCTCTTTCTTTTAAGATTGAATCAGCGGATGGAAGCAGGGCGGAAATAACTGATTATGGGGTTAATTCAATAGAAATTAGTGCTTCTGTGAAGAATTCATGTATTATGGTTATAAGCGAGATATACTACCCGGATTGGAGAGTTGAAGTTGACGGAATAAAAGAAGAAATAGTAAGAGCTAATTATTGTTTACGAGCGTTTCCGTTAAACTCCGGTGATCATAGTATTAAATTGAAATATCAGCCCCGGGTTATAAAGGTTTCGTTAACAATCTCGATAATAGCCTTTGCTTTGTCGCTGATTTTATCTGTTACGGGGTTCTTGATGTTCAAAAGAAAGGTCGGTTGAAGTTGGATGCTCTTGTTGTAGTTCCCACATATAATGAGGAAGATAATATTCGAGAAATCATAGACGCAGTTCTGAATGTATCGGATAATCTGGGAATACTTATTGTGGATGACAATTCTCCCGATGGAACCGGCGATATTGCCGACGCAATAGCTGAGGGAAATGACAGAATTCATGTTCTTCATAGAGAAAAGAAAATGGGGTTGGGGTCCGCCTATATAGCGGGGTTTAAATGGGCTTTGTCAAATACCCAGGCAAAGTATATTTTTGAAATGGATGCTGATTTCTCCCATAATCCCGAGGATATTCTCAAATTTCTTGATAAAATTCAAGACAATGATTTGGTTGTTGGGTCCAGGTATTTAAAAGGGATAACTGTGGTTAACTGGCCCCTTCGCCGGTTGATTCTTAGTTGTGGGGCGAATATCTATACGAGAATTATAACCGGAATGCC
>DAOWMJ010000082.1 GCA_030643145.1 Candidatus Latescibacterota bacterium
ACCATAAATGCCAGTAGAAATCTAGCGACTTTAAATTGTTTTGCATCTGTGAGTTTTTGATAAAGTAATAAAAAGGAGTTAGATAAAATGAAGAAAGTATTGTTAGTGTTGCTTGTCATTCTCATTATACCGGGAATGTTATCTGCAACTGTGAAATTGGGTGTTTATCAGCAGGGTAATAAGGGTAACCGTATTATCGACCCACCAGGTTTGGTTCCGTTCACAGCTTACCTGTATATGCTTGAGAACTTTGATTACCAGGCAGTCGGTATTCAGTATAAACTTGATACTCCGACTTCCATTGAGGCTCCTCTTGGACCACAGCTGTGGTTGGTGTCCTGGACGGGTCCAGCTGGTCATGTGATGCTGGATATAGGTAATCCATATGACGGGCATTCAGTTACGTATGATTATGCTGTATCATGCTATCCTCACGGATATGCTATTATGCTCGAATACACTTTCATGGCTCGGGTTGAGTGTTATGACATGATGAACTTTACCATAGATGTTGTGGGGAATCCTAATGCTGTCCCGGATCCGATCTATGGTGAACTTTTTGGTATAACCGCACCCTATATGGATACTTTTGATATTGAAGGGTTGCAGTCTATAGTATGCCCTGAACCTGAAACTCCCACTCAGGAAGAAAGTTGGGGAGCTATCAAGTCTCTGTACAACAGATAGCTTTTGCAGCGAAATAAATTGGTTTGTGGCTGGGTGAAGGTTCATCCAGCCGGCAAACCAATCTCAGATTGAGATGTTTTGTTTTTAAATTTTATAAGGAGTAAAAAATGAAGAAAACTTTAATGGTTGTTTTAGCTCTTGTACTAATAAGTGGATCAGCTAGCGCGACTTCCCTGTTTGGTATATTCACATCGGGGACAACGCATACCGAAAGTGATCTCCAGGCTACTGCTCCAGCTGCATATATGCCGTATACTATATATTGCTGGATGTATCGCGATCCTTCCGTTTCTGGTATTAGAGGATGGGAACTTAGTATAGTAGACAGTGGTGTTGGCGACATGACAATGGGCGAGATCGTATATACCCCTGAAGCCGGCTCTATCGGTAATCCCTTTAGTGAAACCGCCGGATGGGCTGTTGCTATGAATGGCGCAGCATGCGTTACTGACGATTGGTCTGTAGTTGCGACAATTAATATGTTAAATATGGATCCTCTCTGTCATACACTTACACTAGTTCCGAGTACACTTACTGGGTTCCAGAAAATGATTGACTGCGAGAATACTGAGCATAATCTTTTCTTAATAAGCACAATGGGTGTTAATTGTGCGGGAACTCCCTCAGAGGAATCAAGCTGGGGTGCTATAAAGTCTATTTATAATAAGTAAGGATACTTTGCATAAGTAGATATATCACTAAAAAGTGATATGATCTGATATAGAAAGGGAATCCGCTTAACGGCGGGTTCCCTTTTTTAGTATGTCGTGTATGTTCAGGGAGTCTTTTTTACCTTCCCATAAAAAACGGAGAGAGTACAAACGCTTATTTATCTTGATTTGTATTACCGTTTAAGTTAAAATTACCTTAAGAGATTATCTTGATCTGCCGTCCCTGGTTACTATTTAGCGAAAAAAATGAGAGGAATACTTTTTGAAGCTGGAAAAATATGTAATATATAATATGTTTAATCTTTTCATTCTATTTGTTACCTCTTTTTTGTTCCTTCTTTTTACTACTCTGCAGCCTCAAGCTTCTGTGGAAAATCTCAAATCAACTGGAAGAACGATTTCATTCGAGATAGTTATTCAAAAACCGGAAATTACTTCCATGGGGGAGGACGGTTTTAGAATCAAACTTGAAGGCTATGGAACCTTTTCTCCTCCCGGTGCCGTCGAAATTCCAGGAAAGATATTTAATGTTGCTGTTCCACTAGAAGGAAATATTTCTTTGAGAGCTATTGTTATGGAGAAAGAAAATTTTGGCGATATCAGGTTGGTAAGAAAGAAGGGTAGCCGGTTAGTAAGAGGTGAAAATAACACCAATCTAACTGAAACCTATCTCCCTGATGATCCGTGGGTCGGGAAGGGGCTACTTCCTGTTGTATCTGCCGGCAGAGAACACTTTATGGGGCGCGTAAGAGTGTTACCGGTGAGGGTTAATCCCGTAGGAAGGGACAAAAGTGGATACTGGGCAGCGAGAAAAATATTGGTTAGCATTACAATAGATCAAGGCAATGGTAATGACTTTGGATCGTTTAAAGCATTAACCGATCCTGTTTCACCTGCCTGGCGGACTATTTATAACATGGAGTTGGTAAACCCCAAGGACGCGGCTGGGTTTACGAAGTCAATAGAAAGAATAAAAATCAATAATTTACCTCAAGAGGGTGACAGAAGTTTAAAAATAACTATCCCGGAAACAAGTTTATATGTATTAAGGGCTGAAGTACTTAATAGCTCGATGGGAGGGGGGGCTTTTTCTACAGGGCAGTTTGCTCTTAAAAGATATTACTATGATGAGTCTCAACTTGGGTTAACCCGCGAAGTAGATATTCCGATGAGAATAATCAAGGGGGAAGAATCTTCTGAAAATTACTTTGAAGCTGATGATCTGCTCATTTTCCATGTTTCCGGAATAAGGGACGATGTAGCGGCGGGTGACATCGACGCTGCGTTTACAGATTCCCACATCGTATGGATTAAGGAGGGTGAGGCGGCTTTTTTAATGCAGGATGGACCGGGAAGGTCAACTGCGGAAGGAACAGCGGATTTATGCTTTATTTCGGAGGTTAAGGTTAGGGAAGATACCTATTATCAGAAGAATATTAAGGCGGGAACTGAAGATTTTTATTTTGTGGCAGCGCCGGAATTGACCGAGATTTCTGTTCCTTTTTACTGTAATTATCCATGCGACAACGGTACTTTTAAGCTGACAGCGAGAATAAGGGGTTATGCGACCGATGGCACAAAAACACTTACTTTTAAGATTCGAAATTCAGCCGGGACAAACGAAATTGGAACTGGAACTCTTTTAGATAACAATCAGAAGACATTTATTTTTGATTCTAATCTTTCCAGCTTGCTTGTTAACGGCGAAAATCAGCTGGTAATAGAAGGCGATAAGCAATATAGCTGTATGGTTAATGATTTCTCCGTTGAATATCCAGCCGCATATATTGCCCGTGACAATAAGATTGAATTTAGCTTTGAAGGAACCGGAGGGACAAAATCTATTGAAATTATGGGGTTTGATTCTCCATCCGGTTATCTTGTGGATATTACTGATGAAGCAAACTGCCTGTTCGATACTTTGCAAACAGACCTTTTCAGCGGTCCGGACGGGAACAGCAAATATACACTTTCTCTTGAATTGTCAGCGGATATTGACAGGAAGTTTATTGCTTTTGGGGAAGGAGCGGGAAGGGATATTTACAGTGAAGGGATTACACTTGACAGCCAGCATTCTCTAAAAAATCAGCTGGGGCCCTTTCATACGCTTGTAATATCTCACCGGGATTTTCTATTTCCTCAGGCTACGGCTCTTTCTGAGTATGTAAACTGGCGCGAAGCTCAGGGCTACAGGATTCTGACGGCTGATGTCCAGGATGTTTATGATGAATTTAATGGAGGGATACCTTCATGCGATGCTATTAAAAGATTTATAAAATATGGATTTAACCACTGGGGCGTAGAATTTGTTATGCTGGTCGGAGATGCGAATGAGGATCATAAGCGCCTCTATATAGGTGATCCGCCCGAGACGCGGGGAACTCCGCCGGATTTTGTTCCAGCATATACATTTTCTATGCGGATGGATGCGGTGGGTTATCAGGATGAGGTAGTGGCAACTGACAAATTATATTCCTATGTAGACGAGGACTTTGTTCCTTCGGGGGCAGGGCAGGAGCGGGATTTACTTACAGTAGTTGACGCTGTTTCCGGAGCGGAAAGTGATATAAAAGTGGCGGCTGTGGCATATCCTGATATCTTTGTGGCACGTCTTCCCGTAGGGAGTGATCTTGAAGCGAGAGGAGTATTTTCAAAACTGCGAAAATATGAAGATACAACAACGGATGACAAATGGAGAAAAAATGTTGTTCTCTTTGCGGATGATGCCTGGTCGGGGGGAACATCCACATATATGTACAGGTCGAGTGAAGAGGCGTTCGTTTCAAGCATGGATTCTGTCGCGGCCCGGATAGAAAGAAAATTTCCCGGAGGCGTTAACCTGGAAAAGCTATATCTATCCAAATGGACGGATGGTGTTCATACCGGAGATACTCCCGCCATGAACCGCAGTATAGCAATTGACTCAACAAGAACATATTTCACTCCTTATCTTATTAACCGTCTTAACGAAGGGTCTTTGTTTTTTGCCTTCCAGGGACATGCTTCCAGGACTAATTTTACCACAGAAGCTGGGTTCTCGATGTTCAGTCAGTACAGGGATATCGATAAACTTATCAGCAGTAATACCAGCATACTAATTGGATTGGGTTGCCATATCAGTGAATTTGCTCTCATAAAAGAGCTCAATCAATCGGGGATTAGTGGTCCCGGTGGGGACTGCATCAGTGAGCAGATGATCCTGAAGGTGGGAACGGGATCGGTAGCCGCCTATGCCAGCGGGGCTTTTGAGGATTTGGATAAAAACAACAAGTTATGTGAGAATATCTTTGATGTAATTTTCTCTAATCCGCCTACAGATACAGTTCCTCCTTTAAATGAGGAAACACGCGCGAGATGGATACTCGGCGAATTGATAACAGCAGCTGAGATAGCACACATCAATAGAAGAACTTATGGGCTTGAACAGATAAACAGGTATATTCTTTTTGGTGATCCGATGATGAATATAAAATCGGGGCCGCCAATTATGAAACTGGAGGTTGATTGCGGGAATGGTTGGGAAGATGTGAACTCGGATTCACTTAATCCGGTAAATGCTGATAGAGAGTGGAATCTTCGCTTTACGGCGGTCGATATGACAGCCTTAGGGGGTGTTGAGCTGGAGCTTAACGGGGAGGATTGGACAGACAGTTTGACTGTTACTCCACTTGAAGATAATTTATTGACTTACGCTAGATCCTACCGCGCCGAACTGGACAGCTATACTGTTAATCTCGACGACGAATATATCTTGTTCCGAGTGCTCTCGCATGAAGGCAACGAAGCCGGCCGTAGGGAATTCTACATCGGCACGGTTATAAGATTGTATTACCTGGAAAAGGGGGCCGAAGTAGAAATCTCTTCAGGTACGGAAGCTCCACATGATGGTATTTTCAGACTTGAAATTGATTTTCCGGTTTCTCTTGATAACCCTCCAGGAATTTTGCTGGATGGTTTAGAACTTACAGATATCAGCTGGGCGGGAACACGGGAAGATTCAACGATATGGACAGGGGATTTCAACAGATCGTTTGCTGGAGGCAAACATTTCATTACTGTAACATATGGAGAATTTTCCAGCGATTTTTCATTTATGGTTGCAGGGGATGAGTTGGCAGTGGAGACATTCAACTTCCCCAATCCATTTTCAACCGGAACAAATATTCTCTTTACTTTGAATTTTCCGGCAGATAAAGGGAAAATTGAAATTTATAATGTAAGTGGAATATTGATCAGAAAATTGGAGATTCCACGGAGCAGGCTGTCGAGCGCTTCTGCCGCCGCTCCCAATTCTGTTTACTGGGATGGAAGAGACATGGCCGGAAACAGAGTTGCCAATGGAACATATATATATGTATTTACAATTAATAAATCGGGCAAATCTGTATCCAGAAAAGGCAAGATTGTAAAACTGGAATAAATATTTCTTTACGTCTGAAATTCTTCCTTGAACAATAAATGAAATACAGGGATAATGATGAGTGGAATCATTGTCTATGTGGAGGTTTAACTAATGGATAATATTGATAAAATAAGAGGGTTAAGCTCGAAAATCATTATCGGGATAGAGACGGGGAATGTCCCGGAGCGCCTCGCGGCTATCGTGGCTGAAGTTAAAGGACATGGTGATAGTACGGTATTCAATCTTCTCTATTACGCAAAACGTTCCTTCCCGGAGGATCTTCAGATGATGCTTGTGGGGGCTGCAGAAGGAAACGATCTTAATGGCGAGGAGGCAGCCAGTATTAATTTTCTTGTTTTGCATCATCTTGCCTCTTTGTATGGGGAATTGCTTGATGAGGCCGATTTAAAAAGTGAAGATATTCATCTTGTAGGGCTTAAATGTATGGAACTGGGGGGGAATCTGTTTCCCAGTGATCCCGCTGTCTTCAGCGGTATGATAGACCGCATTGTTGCCAGCCATTTTACTATAGATGTTGATGGGATAAGAGAGATTCTTCCAGTCGGAGAGATAATTCTAAAAGAGCTTGTCACCGAAATGATTAATAAATTCGAGTTGGGGGACGAGGCCCGTGAGGCGGTATGTGTAGCTCTTCTCGCGAATGAATCACTCTATTATGAGAAAGTTGGAATATCCCAAAAGGATGGCACTGATCCTGAGGAAGTATCCCCCGGTGTTAAGATTTCCAGGGGAGTGGAGGCGGGGAAAGGGGATAGAAAAACGGTTCTTAACGGCAGTTTTTTCTTTCCATATTAATTTTATATATTTGTTGGTAACCGCGTAATCCGTAACGAATATCAAGAGAAAGCGAAGTGTATGAACAGGTTCTTAGCGGGCAAGTGTATATTAGTTTTCATGTCGATTTTATTCTTTCAATCCTGCGCCAGGGAGGAGATTAGATATAGCCCCGAAGAGTTTGCTGCGGCGGGTGTTCGCGAATCCCCTCTTGTAAGGGTTCTTATAATTGAAAAGAGCGATAGAGTTGATATTGATTCGGAAGTTTTATTCTTCTCAACGGAGAACCCGGCCGGCAATGTAGGAAAGAAATTTGGGGGGAGAGGAAGATATACCGTTGCCGGAGGGGGGGGATATGTCCGGTTGATAAGGGATGGCAGGCTTATTACACGTACTGAAAGACTGTTTGTTAATTCTTCCTCCAAGGGCTTGATCCTTGTTAACGGGAAGGCTTACAGGGGAAGCCTGCAGTTAAGCAGCCGAAACGATTCGGGGGTTTCAGTAATAAATTTTATCGGAGTGGATGATTATCTAAAAGGGGTGCTGCCTGTTGAAATAGGTTATCTTGACTCAGGCAGTTATGAGGCATATAGGGCTCAGGCTATAGCTTCACGCTCATACGCGCTCAGTAAATTAGAAAAGAAGAAAAAGGATAATTATGATCTTAGAGCTACAATTATGGATCAGGTTTATAAAGGTGTCGCGGGAGAAACTCCGAGATCAACACAAGCTGTTGTAGAAACTGAGGGTCTGGTAGCAATGTGGAAGGGGCAACCGATAAAGGCCTATTATTCTTCATGCTGTGGCGGACATACCGCTGACATTAGATTATCATGGCCATGGAAAACGCATTTCCCCTACCTCTACGGAATACGTGATGCGCGTACAGAGAAAAGTGAAAGATCCTTTTGCCGCGGATCCGCGCATTTTCGTTGGAGTGTAAGCTGGCCGGGGGATAAATTATTAAAAATACTTCAGAAAAGCCTTAAGAAAGAAGTTGACGGAACGGTTGCCCCCTTTAGGAACTTGGTTGACCTGCGAACCGGCGGATTTGCTCCTGATGGAAGGGTCAAATATCTTGATGTGATAACTGATACTGGTAAATACCGTATTACGGGTGATCGGATTAGATGGGTTCTAAGACCTGAATCTCACAATGGAGCTATTCTTAGGAGCACGTTATTCAAAATAAATGTTAAGAGAAAGAGAGGAAAAGTTGTTCGGGTAGAGATTTTAGGCGGTGGAAACGGGCACGGAGTTGGAATGTGCCAAACAGGCACAATCAGAATGGCGAAACTAGGATATAGTGCTGAAGAGATTATTTTGCATTATTATCCGGGCGTTGTAATAAAAGAAATCTATTAAGCGATCGGACTTCCGGTTTCAAAGGAAAGAGATGTCTCACGAGGATAATTATAGAGATTTTTTTCAATTATTATCAGTTGGGATTGAGGGACAGAGACTTACTGAAGAAGAGAAAATAGCGCTCAGGGAATATCCTCCTTCAGGAATAATCCTTTTTGAGAGAAATGTGGAGGATGTCGGGCAGCTTAGAGCGCTCGTCCGTGAGATTAGGGATATTATTATCGAGTCCTCCGGATTTGCTCCGCTGATGATGGCTGATCACGAGGGAGGTAGAATATCAGTACTCGCCGCGGCGCTTGGAGTTCCCCCTCCTCAAATGGCGATAGCAGAGGGAAGAAATAAAAAGAAAAGAAAAGATGTTTACAAGGAAACCTCCCGCCGAATTAAATCCTGTGGTATCAATGTTATTCTTTCTCCCCTGGGCGATATAAATTCGGAGTATCTAAATCCGGTTATTGGAACCAGAGCCTTCGGAAGCGATTGCAAAGAGGTGTCGGAACTTGTACGCGAAGCTGTAGAAACCTACAGGGAAGAGGGTGTGCTGACATGCCTCAAACATTTTCCGGGACATGGGTTAACGGTTAGAGATTCTCACCTTACACTCCCTGTTGTACCGATTACGCTGGATAAGTTTGAAGAAAGAGAGCTTGTGCCGTTTGCAGCTGGTATTAAAGCCGGTACGGAGATGGTTATGACCGCTCATATAAGACCGCTGGACAGGGATCTACCCGCTTCAATGGAT
>DAOWMJ010000035.1 GCA_030643145.1 Candidatus Latescibacterota bacterium
GATTAATAATAAAGCGAAGGCATATCCTTTAGGGCTGCTGATGTCTCACGAGATTGTGAATGATAAAATTGACAGTCTTGAATTTACTGTGACGTATTGCCCACTTTGCAATACATCTAATGTATATAACAGAAATATAACGTTTAAAGGTAAAAAGTATTTGCTGGATTTCGGCACAAGCGGGATGCTGAGAAAAAGCAACCTTGTAATGTGGGACAGGCAGACGGAAAGTTGGTGGCAGCAAATCACAAAGAAAGCGATTGTCGGCAAACTGGCTGGCGCCGAACTGAAGCAACTCCCATCTCAACTTCTTTCCATTAAAGATTTTTTTGAATCATATCCTGACGGGGAAATCCTTTGTTATTGCATGAATAACATGAAATATGGAAGAAATCCATATTATAAGTATGATGATTTAGAAACAAAAACCCCGAGACTTTTCTTCGGTAACGTACACCCGGCTCTTCCGGCAATGACAAGAATATTATCAATAAATAATATCAAGAAAATCTATCCCTTCCCCGTTCTTAAGAAAAGGGGCGTTGTCCCTGATAATATCGGAGAAAAAGACTTGGTTATTTTTTTTAAAGAGGGGCAAGTCTCTGTTGTGGATGAAAAATTAATAAAAGACTCCAGGAATGTGGGAACCGCGACTTTATTTATACCTGAAATAGAAGGCAAGAAACTAAGATTTAAAAGAAACAACAATTATTTTATTGACAAAAATAGTAATTCAAAATGGCTGATTACCGGCAAATGTGTATCGGGAAAATTTAAAGGCAAGAAACTAACCGCTTTGCCCTATTCAGTTAATTTCGCATTTGTTTGGTTCGCGTTTTTTCCGGAATCGGTTTTACATAAATAGGATAGATTCAATATTCCTATTCGTGATAAAACCAGCCCCAACGCCGCCGTTTAAACCCATTTCGCGATATCGATCGCTACAACAAGCCGGTCCCCTAAACAAACTCGGCCTTCAGATCCCGTTTGCCATCTATGGAAAGTACCTTGAAATCCTCCCGGTGTACTCTGGGATCGTCTATGATTTCAATCTGAATATTATACTTATCGGCAAGCTGATCGATATATTCAGCCTTCTCTTCACGAAGGAACAATCCAAGCATGGCATTTACGCGAAATTGCACGCCGCCGATCTTCTTGGATCCACAGCGCCTAATCCATTGTTCTATCTTCATAGTCATCGATTCAATACTTAATATTTTTCCGCTACCTTTACAATATGGACATTCATCACTATAGTAGTGAAGAAGACTCGGACGAACCCTTTTTCTGCTCACTTCAATTAACCCGAGATCACTTATTTTAGAAACCCGGGCATATGATCTGCCCCTTCCAAGCATCCGCTTGAATTGTTCATATACTTTTTTGCGGTTTCGCTCATTTTCCATATCAATAAAATCGACCACAATAATTCCGCCAATATCCCTCAGTCTGAGTTGCCTTGCTATCTCATTTGCCGCGATCATATTTGTCTCAAATATTGTCTCTTCCTGATTCTTTTTCCCTGTGAAACGCCCGGTATTCACATCTATTGCAACAAGGGCTTCGGTATGTTCTATCACCAAATATCCACCCTTGCGAAACCATATTTTTCTTTCCAGTGTTTTTTCAATCTCCCTCTCAATCTCGAAATAATCAAAGATAGGTATATCCTTTTTATAAAGCTTCACTTTCGGCGCCAGGGTGGGAGCAGAAGTCTTAAGATAGGCAATCAGCCTGCTGTATTCATCCTTGTTATCAATCGTAATTCTGTCAACATCCGTTGATACTTGATCTCTAATGGCAAATACCGTGATATCAACATCCTCGTGTATTAAAGAAGGCACCGTGGCTTTCTGGATCTTCTTTTGAATCTGCTTCCATCGTTTTTCCAGCTGTTTGATATCGTCCCTAAGCTGATTCTCGCTAACGCCCTTTCCAACGGTTCTTACTATTAAAGCGCTTCCTTTAGGACGATATTTTCTGGCTATCTGTCTCAACCTGTGCCGTTCCCTGCGGTCTTTTGTCTTTTTACTTATTCCCACATGATTGAGATTGGGCATAAGTACAGCATAACGCCCGGGTAATGAAATTTGAGAAGAAATACGAGGGCCTTTAGTCCCTATTGCTTCTTTGCGAATCTGTACAATAATCTGGTCACCCTTTTTTAGAAGGTTCTGAATAGGCGTTGCCTCTCTTTGATTCTTGCTTTCGTTGAAATCAACATCCTCATCCTCAATCAGATCCGGATCCACCGATCCGGTACCAACATCACTAACATGAAGAAATGCCGCTTTCTCCCTCCCGATGTCGACAAACGCCGCCTGAATTCCCGGGACAACAGCATTGACCCGCCCGCTGAATATCGCGCCGACTGTTCTGCGATTATCCTCACGCTCTATGAGAAATTCAACAAGCTCGTCATCTTCCAGAATCGCTATACGAACCTCTCTCTTTGTATAATTTATTACTATTTCCTTTTTCATTTTCTTAACCATATTTACCTTTTTTCTACAAGCTCCGCGGGATCAAAATATTTATCCCCTTCTCTGTAATATAATGCCTTTCTTGATATTTTTACCATAGCGGCCAAGCTCTCGGGCAGATAAACATTCAAGAGATCTCTTGGAGTAATTCCAGTCCCTCCTCTTGCGGGCAGTTTCAATCCGAGAATGTTCTCATCTACCTCTTCTACCTGACAACCCGCGACCGATCGCGTCTTCCCCCTTCTATTTTCAATTTTCCCTTCCCCCCTGAACATCTCGCTCCACTTGCTGTTCAGCCAGCTTGCCGGATCCTTAGTCAGCCAGTTGTCAACTCTCTCTTCTTCCTCCGGTAAACTCAGGCTATTTCTCAATGAATACCACATATTGTATCCTTGACGCAAATATTTACCGCCCTTTTCTTTATCTTCCATTATGTACCGAAGAATTTCAAGGTCAAGATAATAATGAAACAATGATTCAACCGGCAATTTCCCCTTTTTTTTCGAAAAGGGTCCGGCACACCGTTTTACTTCAATGCCGTGGGGAAAAAGTCCACGGAAAACCAAAGGAACAACATTCACTTTTTCTTTTAGCTCAATATCGAAAAACTCGTTTTCACCTTCCATCCCTACAGAGAGGGGCGGAGCAATTGAAAGCTTTATCTGAGGATGAAACCCTTTACTTACATTAACAGGCAGTCCGGTTCGCCTAAGCGCTCTACGAATTATATTAACAAGCTCCCTATGCGAGATAAATCTCACATTTCCCTTCTTTGAAAAAATACATCTGAATCGAAAAACCGGATTCTGAGCCTCCCCCGAATCTACAGAGACAACAGCGCCGTTATGTATACCCTCAGACAGACCACCCGGGAAATCCTCAGTTACTTCAAGGATACCGCCTTCCTCTAACTCTCCAGCGTCATTTAAATCTTTCGTTCTCTTTGCCAAATCAATATCCCTAATGCCGGGCAGATTATCACAGACTCCACAATCAGTGCATATGCCTCCCCTGCAATCCGGAATCAACTTTCCCGCGTATCCATTTTCTTTTTCTCTCCGCAGAAATTTTTCACTCACAGCTGAGTTAAACCTTTCCCAGGGAAGAGAATCCTCCGGCGGAATCTCTGAAAGAAGGTCACCCAAATCTATTCCCTGCTCTTTCAGGGTTTCCTTCCAGATATCAAAGTTGAAATAATCGCTCCATCCCTCAAACCTCCCTCCCTTTTCGACAACCCCAAGAAGAACAGGCCACAGGGAAGAATCCCCTCTCGCGAGTATTCCTTCAAGCACACTGACGGCGGGATTCCTGAGGCTCAGATTCAGACGGCGATCTCTTAGACGTCGCGAAAGATACCTCTCCTTTCTCGCGAACTCCTCAAAGTCGCACTGCTTCTCCCACTGAAAGGGTGTGTGCGCTTTTGGAACAAATGGTGATATCGTCACGTTCAATCTGAATTTTCCGCTTCTCTTTAACCTCAAAATATCCTTAATCAAATCAACAATCCCATCCAGATCCTTTTCAGTCTCAGTCGGAAGGCCGATCATAAAATAAAGCTTCAGAGTCCGCCACCCGCTTTCAATTATTCTGCGGGAACTGTCGATAATTTCTTCATTACTCATCTCACGATTTATGATCTCTCTCAGCCGATCTGTGCCGGCTTCAGGGGCAATTGTAAACCCGGACATCTTCCCCAGTGAAAGCGCTTCTATAATTTTATCCGTTACGGTTTCAGGACGCAGACTGGGCAAAGCCAGAGATACATTTCTGCGGCGCAGCTCCGGAGTCAACTTTTCAATAAGTTCATCGAGTCTTGAATAATCGGAAGTAGAAAGTGAAAGAAGCGATACTTCGTCCCAACCGCTCGCGTCCAACCCTTCGGTGACCGCTCGAACTATCCCGTCAACACTCCTCTCACGACACGGTCGATAAAGCATCCCAGCCTGACAAAAACGGCATCCCCTACTGCATCCCCTCTGAACCTCAACAACCAGCCTTCCATGAACAATTCCAGAAGAAGGTACGAGCGGCTTCCATGGGCTCACTATATCCGGGAGTTTGTATGGAGGTTTAAATTTTTTCTTCGCCGCCATCGAATAAATACGTGATCTGGCGCTAAGGGAATATCGATCCACATAAACGCCTTCTATTCTGGACAGCGCCTCCTTTTTTTCATCTCTTCGCGCCCCGGAATTCTTCATTTCCTTCAACAGATCAACCGCTTCAGCCAGAGACTCCTCGCCATCGCCAAGAAAAACAGCATCAAGTGACTTAAGAAACGGCAGGGGATTCAAACAGCATGCACCCCCCGCGACAACCAGAGAATCGTTTTGGGTTCTTTTGGATGCTTCGACGGGTATTCCGGCCAGGCGCAGCATCATGAGAAGATTCGTATAGTGAAGCTCATATGTCAGAGAAAATCCAATGAGATCAAATTTGCCGGCAGGCGTCCCCGTCTGCAGCGACCTTAACGGCTCCCCGCAATCTGTCAGTCGCTTCTCCATATCCGGCCAGGGCGCGAAAACAAATTCAACTTCCGTTTCTTTGCTGTAAAAGAGTTTCCTGTAAAGGGTATGAATCCCCTGATATGACATTCCTATCTCATAAACATCTGGGAATGCCAGTAGAACGTTGAATTTTTCATCTTTGAATCCGGTGGATAAAAAATTCAGTTCTTTTCCAATATACCTTGATGGTTTTTCTACAGTCGGGAGTATCCCATCATAATAGAGATCAACAAGATTGCCATTCATAAAACATCACGCTCTCTACGCTTCTCCCCCTACAGTAATGGATGGGATTCTCAAAGTCGGCTGGGCGTCCGATACGGGCACATGCTGCCCGTCTTTACCGCATGAACCTATACCAAATCCCGGATCATTTCCAACCATATCGATTTGTTTTAATATTCCCGGACCATTTCCTATAAGGGTCGCGCCCCTGACCGGACTATCGATTTTTCCATTTTTTATTTTATATCCTTCGTTAACCTTGAAAACAAAATCTCCTGTCGCCGTGTCAACCTGCCCGCCACCCATACGGGCAACATACAAACCATCTTCAACACTCGATATAATCGAATCCGGATCGTCCTCCCGGGGAACAATCATCGTATTGCTCATTCGCACAATGGGCCTGTATCTGAACGATTCCCTCCTGGCATTTCCCGTCGAAGAAGTTCCAAGCCTTTCTGCCGAACAGCGGCTGTGCATATAACCTTTTAAAACACCCTTATCCACGAGAAGAGTTCTCGACGCGGGATACCCCTCGTCGTCAAAAACATATGATCCCCTCCGTCCCGTCAGGGTGGCGTCATCCACAACGCTAACAAGCTCTGAAGCAACCTTATCCCCCACCCTGCCACTGTAAACCGACTGCTCTTTGCTTACAGAGTCGCCTTCCAACCCGTGCCCTATCGCTTCATGCACCATTGTACCGCCCGCCTCACTACCCAAAACAACCTTCATGCTCCCTCCTGAGACACGTGGCGCGTGCAGCATCCTTACAGCGCCGGCGGCAGCCTCCCGTGCAAGATTCTCCAGTAAACCGGGGGAAAGAAATTCATATCCCTTCCTCCCTCCAACACTCCTGTAAGCGGACTGCAGATCTGAACCATCCGAGGCTACCACTGTTATATTAAAAAGAATCTGCCTCCTTTCATCTCCAACCGCTACCCCTTCACTGTTGAATATTTCGACGTGCTGAAGACTTTCCCCATATCTCACACTTACCTGGGCAATCTCTTCAGAGACATCTCTGGCAATCCTGTCAGCCGCAAATGCTATCGCGATCTTGTCTTCAAGGGAAACCTCTTCAGCCGGCATCACTATTCCAGTAACGTGTCCTTTCTTTATATTGCCGGGTATAACAAAATCGCCTTTCCCACTCTTGATCTTATCGAGAACATCCCGGCTTAACCGCATCATCTCTTTTCCGGATATAACATTCGAATATCCATACGCAGTGCTGCCTGCGTTGACTATTCTGAGACCAAAACCAGCATCTCTCCCCTTTGATATTTTTTCCGCTCTACTGTCTTCAAGAAGCACGGAACACACTTGCCTGTTTTCAAAAAAGAGTTCAACAAACTCCGCGCCGTTTGAAACGGTAAATTCCAACACGTCATTAATATCGCGTGTAGAAGGAGCTATATTCATGATACTCATAACCCCTTCAAATCTGATTGACCGGAAGTGATTGTCTTACCGGCATTTTCAGCATCAGTACGACAATTGCTGCAGTCAACAGGATAATCACCGTTAAAACAGGCAACACAGTAATCATCCGGATGTTTGACACAACTTTTCAACCCCTCAAGAGAAATATACTCAAGACTTTCCGCTCCAAGAAAAGATCTGATCTGCTCAACCGAATGGGATAAAGCAATTAGTTCACTCCTTGTGGGTGTATCTATACCGAAATAACATGAATGGGTTATCATTGGAGATCCGATTCTTAAATGAATTTCAGCCGCGCCCGCTTCATGCAGCATTTTGGTCAGTTTTTTCATTGTCGATCCCCGTACGATCGAATCATCGACTACGATCACCTTTTTACCCTTCAGAACACCGCTGACAGGATTGTACTTGATACGAACATCCAAATCCCTCGAACTCTGCTCGGGTTGAATAAATGTCCGGCCGACGTAATGATTACGTATCAGCCCTATTTCAAAAGGGATCCCGGACTCATGGGCGTATCCAAGCGCTATAGTGTTACTCGAATCGGGAACGGAAATTACAATGTCAGCGTCAACCGGTGCCTCTTTACTTAACCTCCGCCCAAGCTTCCTTCTTACCTTATCCACATTTTCACCGAAGATACGGCTGTCCGGTCTTGAGAAATATATAAATTCAAAAATACACTTTGCGGAGGGATCAGCCGGCTTGCTGAAATTTATCGACTCAAGTCCATTTTTCGTTGCCACGCACATCTCGCCAGGTTCTATTTCGCGTATATAGCTGGCCCCGAGAAGATCAAAAGCGCAACTTTCAGAAGCGAATATATAAGCGCCACCCAGCTTGCCTAGGCAAAGAGGTCTGAACCCAAGAGGATCTCTTGCCGCTATTATTCTATCCTTAAGAAGAAACACAATTGAATAAGCGCCCTTAACCCGTGTAAGAGCATCGGCTACCATTTCGTTTAAAGTTCTTTTTTTACTTCTCGCTATAAGATGTAATATTATTTCGCTATCCATAGTACTTCTAAATATAGATCCATCCTCTTCCATTTTTTTCTTTAACTCAGCCGCGTTAACAAGATTTCCGTTGTGAGCTATCGCTATCTGGCCTCCCTTGTAATTAACCATAAACGGCTGGGCATTAATGAGGCACGACCCCCCTGTCGTTGAATACCTGTTATGGCCGATCGCGATATCCCCTTTTAAACCCCGGACTATCTCTTTGGAAAAGGCCTTTGATACAAGCCCCATAGATTTGTGTTCAAACATCTCCCTGCCATCCGACGTAATTATCCCCGTACTCTCCTGCCCCCTGTGCTGCAGTGAATAGAGCCCGAGATAGGTTAATTTCGCGGCTTCAACATTTCCAAATATTCCAAATACCGCGCACTCTTCTCTCAAACCCTGCTCCTTTCTGAAAGATTCAGTGTGGAAATAATTTCAAACTCCTGATAATGAGGGTTAAGAAGAAGGCCTTCACGCCGTGAACGGGTAACAGCCATCTTTTGAACCTTCTCAGCGGCATCATCTTTGCTGTCGGCACGAACAATCATTCTCCAAACCAGGCCCGCCCTCATTTCTGAAACGAAAACGCCGTCTAATCTGCCGTTCAAGCGATCCGCGTAACTCTTATCTTTGTCAGATTCTAATTCACTGACCAGACAATCGCACACGTAAAGTTCCGCTGAACCAACTTCGACGCGAAAAAGAAAATCCTTTTCAGGCTGAAGATCGCCCCTTCTCAAGACGCCCTCTTTTCCATCCTCTCCGGATGACCGGTTTTCACCTTCAACAATCAACGAATATTTGTGCTTGTTCTGATTTGTAAAGGCGCTGTCGAGAGATATCACCCTGTCCAGAGCATTTATAATTGACTCGCTGTCGCTGCCTTCACACGTCATAAACCAGCAAGAATATTTAGCAAGGCCATAAAGAATATCGCCAAATTCAAGTTTTTCAGTCAGAGTCAACCATGCTGTTTCAACAACAAGATCAGTAACTTTCAGTTTTACCCATAATTTCGCGCGGGCTTTCAAATTTCTTCCTCCTTATTGACAACAGTTGCGCGCCCATTTTCTTTAAACAAACCCCGCGGGGAAATATTTCCGCCCGCTCACCCGACCATTTCCTTAACGAGTGACGCGAAAAAGGCGAGTCCGGGCCCTTCCTCTTCCATCTTTTCCGGCCGGCAGCAGGCATTTCTGCGTTTCGCTTTCCATTTGCCGGAGATATCCTCGGGCACCTGTCTCAGCCATGAAGCCCTTTCAGGATGAGGCATCATGGCAAGCACATTGCCTTGCGGGTTACATATACCCGCGGCATTCTCAACAGAACCGTTCGGGTTTACCGGAAAAGAACTGTCTAAATCCCCCGATTCTGTGCAATAACGAAGTACTATTTGATTGTTCTTACGTATATCATTTATAATATCTTTATCATTAGTTACAAAACGGCCTTCTGCGTGCGCTACCGGAACAGGAATGATATCTCCCTCTTTATATTTATTCATCCACAAACAATTATTCCCCTCAACCCTGATGTGAACCCAGTTGCAGTAATATCCTTCCCTGTCGCTCATAACATTCGGGGCAAGAGCAAGATCAATTTTTTCCCAATGCATCCCGGGGATAAATCCCGCTTCAACAAGAACCTGAGCGCCATTGCAGATACCAAGTACCGGTTTGCCATCCCGGGCAAAATCGCTCAATTTATCCATAATAGTGTCCTTGGCGGCAACCACTCCGGCTCTTATTCTATCCTGGTACGAAAACCCGCCGGGCAGAATAACAGCAAGCGCTTCACCAAGAAGCCGAGGCGGCATATTCCAGCGGAATATCCCCGACTCCAACCCCGCGGCCCGCACAGCCCGGACAGTCTCAGATTCACAATTGACGCCCGGGAACTGGATAACAGCCACCTTTCCGCTAAAATTATCTGGCACTTATTCTCCCTTCCTGCTTTCCGAATATCGATCTGCAACCATTCATATATATATCCCTCAATTCGGCGATATCCCAGGTTGCCAATCTCTCATTACCGGCTATAATATTAAGTTTCGGCCTGGAAACAAGATATCCAAGCCTGAACAGTTTGACGCGATTTCTGGCGCATAACGCCAGCACTTTCCTCTCGATTCCACCGGGAAGTTCAACCACAAAACTCCCCGTTTCCGAGAAAAGAAGTTTCTCGGGTTCAAGCGCCGTACCGCCAAATTCATCAAGGTTAACTGTCAGCCCCAGAGCGGGATTCGCTCCGACAGCCATCTCGGCAAGCGCTGTAATCAAACCGCCCTGACTGATATCATGACACGCTCTTATCCAGCCCAGTCCGTGCATATCTATTATTGTCTTGATCTGATTTCTTTCCCGGATAAAATCGGCCTGCGGAATATTCGCACCGCTTGTATTATATATCAGTCTGTAATACTCACTGCCTCCAAGCTCATCGAGGGGTTCTCCGATAAGAAATACCGAACTTCCCTCTTCCTTGAAAAAGATGGAACGTGACCTGGAATAATCTTCCACAACTCCGGCGCAGGCTATAACCGGAGTAGGGGGGATAGCTTTCCCGCTCTTGCCCTGATTGTAGAAACTGACATTCCCCGATACTACCGGAAGAGGCTCTCCCTCCTTACCTATCAATCCAATCCCTCTGCACGCATCGCCAATTCCTCTTACCCCTTCATAAAATTCCCAGAAAATTTCCGGATATTCAGGATTTCCGTAGTTAAGACAATCGGTTACAGTTGATGGCACGGCTCCCACAGCGGCTACATTTCTTGCCGCTTCACACACTGCAAGCGCGCCGCCCTGATATGGATCAACCCTTCCATAATAGGAATTTCCATCAACAGAAAAAGCAAGCCCGATCTTACTGCCGTGGATCGGAGCAATTACCCCCGCGTCCGCTTCACCGGGCCTTATTACCGCTCTACCCTGAACTTCAGAATCATAATGCCTGAAGACATAATTCCTTGAAGCAATATTCGGCGATGAAATTATCTTCAGGAAATCCTCTTCTATCGATCTCGAAGGGTCAAGCTCAGGTTCGTTAAAAATCCTCTTACCTGTTTTTTTCTCCCTGTCGTACGATATCCCGGTCGTAATCACACCCACCGGGGTTTCACATACGACCTCACCCCCGCTTTCTATCCTGTATATCTTCTCATTTATAACGTCGCCTATCACAAAAGCTCCCGCTCCGTGGTAAATATGAGGAAGCTCATAATCCTCGTTATATATTGCCAGAACATCATCAACAAAATCCTCCGGAACGGCCAGACAATAACGTTCCTGCGTTTCAGAGCATGAAATAACAGACGGAGAGTAATCCCCTGTCGCGAGATTAACCCTGTCAAGATTCAATCGGGCTCCAAACCCGCCGGCATCGGCCATTTCCGATGTGACACAGGCTATCCCTCCAGCGCCAAGATCCTTAAATCCAACCTTAACGCCCTTCTCATGCGCCAGATCCAGAACTCTCCTGTTCGCTACTGTTAGAACGCGTTTAAGAAACGGGTCCGGAACCTGCACGGCGCCTCTATCCGCTTCTTCCTCATCGGCAAGATCCTCGGAAGCAAACGCGGCGCCGCCAAACCCCGAGTCATCTGTCGGTTTACCAACAAGAATAAGCTTGTAGGGAGTCCTTTTTGCCTCATCCGGAACCCGGCTCCGTATAAGTCTGGATTCCTTTATCAGTCCGACCGCGACAACATTTACGAGACAATTTTCATCATATCCACCGTCAAAAATTAGATCGCCCCCCAGATTTGGTACACCGAGGGCATTCCCATATTGAGCTATGCCGTCTATTACTCCACGCGCTATAGCTATTGATTCCTGTCCATTTTCCCCATTAGGGTCCCCGAAACGAAGGGGATCAAGTACACCGACAACATCCGCTCCCATACAATATACATCCCTTACAATTCCTCCAATACCGGTAGCGGCGCCTTCAACAGGAAGGACCTGGGAAGGATGGTTGTGGCTTTCATGAGCAATTACCAAACAGTATGAATCATCTTTGCCGGCAGGGGCAAACCTGATTACACCGGCGTCTTCCCCCGGTCCCAACACAACATTCGACGCTTCGGTGGGAAGAAATTCCGATAACACCTTGGCGCTGCTTTTGTAGCTGCAATGTTCACTCCACATAGTATTGAATATTGTAAGCTCCACCAGTGTCGGATCTCTGCCAACAAGTTCTACAACCCTTCGCGCCTCAGCAACCGTGATATTAAAGCCGTATTCAGATAAAGATTCTTTTACTTCAGAATCCGGCTTCCCTTTTATAGATACAGTTCCTTTAGACACTCGGTTTATCCTTTCTATGATTTTCTTTTACCCGGCCATCAAGCTTAATTTCCTAATCTATATGAAACTGAAAATTTTGTCAAGATGCTCCGTGTTTTTGGAGTTTTTACAGGTTTTTTTATCTTAAATTAACCGGATTAGTACTTTGAATAAAAAGTAGATACCGTCCAAATACCTAAGAGTAATATGCAAATAAAATGACCAGACAGTATTTTATCCGCAACTCGTAAATGCATTGTTACATTAAAGAAAATGGAGGTAGTTTTGTTTGCGCTGATTTTTCCATGAAATCTCTCTATCTTTTAAAAGATATTATTACGCATTATGGGTTACGCAGTATGCGTAATAATCCATTTTTTAAATATTACATCTATGATAGAGTAAACCCCATTGGTTTTATCCACTAAATCCTTTTCGAGAAGACTGCCTACTGTTCTTTGAACAGAAGAGGCAGAGCCCAAATTGTATTCCCGCAGAAAATAAGAAGCAAATATTTGGTCTTGCTTATCAGTTTCAGCCAGTGCTATCAGAAGCTGTTTTTGTCTTAATAACAGCAAATCCCAGGTAGCTATAAAGGTTGAAGATTCTCGCTGTAGCAGCATTTCCAGGCTGTCTTGAAAATCCTTTTCTGTTATCTCTTTCTTATTTATTACATTTTCCCATATTATATGACACAGATATTGAAC
>DAOWMJ010000250.1 GCA_030643145.1 Candidatus Latescibacterota bacterium
ACGGTGGATGAGGCTGTTTCATATTTTTAAGTACATAGGTGCTGATCTTCAAGAGCGTTTGTATATAATGATTGGAACAGATGACATTCCATGGCTGCGCGATCGTTAATGAAAAGAAAAGGATAAAATATGGGATTTGTATATGGGATAGATATAGGTGGAACTAATATTAAACTCGGAATTGTGGATAGTGGCGGGGGGGTTGTTAAAGAGGGAATGATTCCCACTGGCGCTGAAGAAGGCCCGCGAGCTGTAACCGCGCGAATAAGCAAATGGTTTGACTCGTGTAAGAAGAATATTCCTGATATTGATAGAGTAGGGGTAGGATGTGCCGGATTAGTGGACAGCAAAAAAGGCATTTTGTTTTCATCACCGAATCTACCCGGATGGAGTAATGTAGAGCTGGGGAAGCTCTTTTCAGAGGAACTTAATCTCCCGGCTATTATTGATAATGATGCTAATTGTGCAGCCTACGGGGAATTTCGTCTCGGCGCTGGAAAAGGAGTAAAACATTTTATATGTGTTACTCTGGGAACAGGTGTTGGTGCAGGGTTAATAATAAACGGCAGGCTGCACAGGGGGTTTTCAGGGCAGGCCGGAGAAATTGGACATACGCTAATCAAGGTGGAAGGAAGGTTGTGCGGATGTGGAAACAGAGGATGTCTAGAGGCTTACATAGGTTCGTCAGCCATTGTAGAAAGAGCAAAGAAAATGCTGGAACAGGAAAGCGGAAATTCTCTTGCGGGTGTCGAACAACTGAGTGTGAAGGATATTACTAAAGCAGCGGAAGACGGCAATGAAATTGCGATAAGAACTCTGGAGAAAACGGGATGGTATTTTGGGATAGGTTTGGTAAACGCTGTCCATATAATTAATCCCGAAGTGATAGCTGTCGGGGGTGGGGTTTCCGGAGCCGGCGATTTAATTCTAAATCCCACCCGCGAGTCATTTGCTGAGCATGTCATGAATGATATATTTCTGGACGTACGAATTGTTACGGCCCAGCTAGGTAACAAGGCATCCTTCCTTGGTGCTGCTATGCTGGCGTTTGACCACAAACAGGAAGATTAGTAGAACAGGCTAGCTGGAGAATTACAATTGAAGATATCTTTATTGAACATAATATTTTTTGTGACTTATGTGATTACTACGATGCTGGTTTGCCCAGAGGCTTATTGCGTCCCTTCTGAAATTGAGGATAGTGGATCCAGAGCTGATTCAACTTTCTATAAATTGGAAGCGGGGAATTTAAGGTTCAGGGAAGAAAACGGCAATCAGGTAATTTATTTAAGTGACACTGTTCACATATATCATCAGACAGCTATAATTACTTCCATGAAAGGCAAATATTATGTGGATGAAGAACGCTTTATCCTGAGAAATGAGGTTCATGCCGTAGATAGTACTATGGAGATATTCGGAGATGTGGGAGAATATTTTAGAACTGAAAAGACTCTTTTTGTAAAGGAAAATGTCCGGTGTCAGGATGGTGGAATGGAGATTTTGTGCGAGAGGGCCAGATATGACAGGGAGAAAAACGAGGCTCTTCTAACGGGGAACGTTCAGCTTTCGGACAGTACAAGGATGTTGTACGCTGATACTGTTTATTATGACAGGGTGACTGAGACGGTTGACGCCTTTGGAAATGTTGTTTTTGTAAACCTTGTTGAAGACTACACAGTTGCAGGAGCTCACGCCCGTTACCAGAGGGAGAAACAGAAAGTCGCTATGAATATAGGGCCTGTCCTTACTTTTGATCAGAGTCAGAAAATCCCCGGGCGAATTAAAGCCGAGAAAATGCGATTTGATCTTGATAGAAATGTTGGAATGGCTGTAGGAAATGTAGAATTAATTAAAGGCGAGACCAGGGCTACTTGCGATTCCGCAGTTATTTTTAACGATGAGGGATATGTTGAACTCCTGGGAGAACCGGAAGCCGCAAGCGGGTTGTCGAGCATGTATGGTAGTAGCATTGAACTCTGGTACAATGAAAGGGAAGTTGATCGTATTGTTCTTCCCAAAAATGGGCGTCTTACAGAGGCTCCGCCGGAGGGGTCACATTGGTGGAAGGATTCCTGGATTGAGGGCGATTCGGTGATTATTTACCTGTCTAAGGAAAATGTTGACTCAGTTAAAATATTTGGAAATGCGAAAGCGATGTATTATCCGATCGAAAGTGAGAAAAACAAGGTATCAAATAACTATTCTACCGGTGACAGTATGTTTTTCAAATTTCAATATGGTGATCTGGCCTATGTTCGGGTTTCAGGCAACGCTGATGGTTTATATAAATACCTTCGTATAGAAGAAAGTGAGACGATCGACAGTTTGGCCGCGAAGATGGATACGATTCTTAAATATCGCGATTTCGATGCTGAAAGCAGGAGAGTCAAGTACGGTGGCGCTAATATAGCGTATTTTGCCGAAACGGAGGAACTGAGTCTTAACAATAAAGCAAGCTTGCATTATGAAAACAAGATGTTAACAGCGGATCATATCGATTTTAACTCAAAGATGAATATCCTCAAAGCAAAAGGAACTCCTGTGCTGGAAGAGAGTGAGCAGGAGATGTATGGATATGAAATGGGATACGATATGGAGGGGGGAGGCGGTATCGTTGTAGATGGTTCAACCCAATATGACAAGGGGTATTATCGGGGTAAACATATATTCAAAGATGGCAAGGATGTTCTGAAGGTCTATGATTCGATTTATACAACTTGTGAATTAAAAATACCTCACTAT
>DAOWMJ010000120.1 GCA_030643145.1 Candidatus Latescibacterota bacterium
CCCGGAGCCGGGTATTCATCCTGATTTTCCAGTTCGTACCAGTGTTCGACATAGGGGTCGTGCATGCGTACATCGGCGCCCATCTGTACAAGTTTTCGGACGACCAGTTCACTGCCGCTGTAACGTGTATCTCCGACATCCTGGCGATAGCTGACTCCGCAGATCAGTACATCGGCACTAGCGATGTAGCGTCCCATATTTCTCAGAGCGTCCCGCACGAGTTCCGCCACATGCAGTCCTCTGGTATCGTTTATGTTGATTGCGGTAGGAGTAATTTTGAATATTCTGTCTCCATCCTCGAAGCCTAGGATATTCTGATAGGCCCAATACCCGAGGCCTCCATCCTTCGGCAGGCAGTAGCCGCCTATCCCCGGGCCGGGAAATATAATATTACTGTGAGTCGGACGTATTTTTATGGCATTGACTACCTTGATTAAATCGATGCCGTTTCGTTCTGAGAAGAGGCTCCATTCATTCAGGAAAGCTAATATAGTGGCGCGGTAGGAGTTCTCGACGATTTTTGTGGTTTCCGATTCGATCGGCCGATCCATAACGGTGAGCGGGAAGTCTTTGGTGTTCAAAACCTGTGTGAGAAATTTCTTTACGCGGTTGCGTGCCGTGGCTGTGCATCCGGAACAAACCCGCCAGAAATCACGGATGCTTGAGACATATTCCTTGCCCGGCATAACGCGTTCAAAACTGTGGGCCAGGAGAGGTGTGGATTTTATCCCCCGGGCGGCGAACGATTTTTTAAGAATAGGCAAGGCGACGAACTCGGTTGTACCGGGAGCGACGGTGGTTTCGATAAGGACTAGGCACTTTGGCGGGATCTTTTCGCCGATAGTGCGCATTGTTGCTTCAAGAGCCGCCATATCGGCCTCTCCGGAGCTCATGTTGCCCAGCTCATTTTTCTGGTAGTCGCACTGAACATCCACGACAACGCAGTCGGCCAGCTTGAGGACATTTTTGTTATATGTTGCTGTAAGTGTTTTTTCCTTTAGCACGCATCGTTCGATGATTTCGTCCACTTCCGGGTCTTCTGCTTTGACTGGAGCGCGGCCATCATTCAGTAGAGGTATCTTCCAGTAGCTTCTTGTGCTTGGACGCTGACAACCGATCACAAATTTGGCTCTGCGACCCTTATTATCGGTGGAATCCGCGATAATACCTGCCATTACGGAGCCCACAAATCCGACCCCCATTACGACAACTATTTCCTTGCCTTCTGCGCGAGCCTTTTCCACGCGTCTCTTTATACGCCTGTATTCGGTAGCGTATTGTTTTTTCTGAGGGATAGGGAATTTTTCGCCGTCTGGACTGACTGAATATTCGATAGAATTATTAATCTCTTCCGGTGCGGTTTTCTTTTTTGCCATTATTAGTATTCTCCTTTCGATTAACCGTTTACGAGCAGTTATCATACCCGCTTATGAAAACTATTTCAAAGGAATATTAATTTTATTTTTCGATTATTAAATACCGGATTCCTTTCCCGCGGCTGTTAATTCTACGATACCTTCTCAGTTTCCTTCAACTTGCCCTTTACGCCCGGATGTAATCTTTTTGATATGAAAGATGATTCTTTATCGTCATTTCAAATAAAAAGAACGGGTTCCAATGTCTGATCAATGTGCGACTTTCCAATGTGCTTCCTTGATTCAGGAAATTTCAAAAGTTTTGTTAAAATCTTTTACCGAGTTTATTACCGAAAAATTCACTATTCAATTCAGCGCCAGACGTGGAGAAAATCTCACTCTCTTTTCCCTTTCTTAGTATAGATCGTAATTTTTTGTATCTTTTAATCATGCGTTCTTTTGTTTGACAAATTATGGTTAAAATTATAGCTTATGGTTGAAATATAAATGGAAATTGGAGTGTGAGGGTGCCGTATTTTCTAATTGCCGTGAGTAATGTTGCCGGAGGTCAGAGTACCGATTGGAATATGCTCGGAGTGATCAGAACCGTTTTCTAATTTGCTCTCTTTAGTAAATTTAACGAGGGAGGATTGCCGTGAAAGGCAATATTTTAATTATCGATGATGAAGCAGAAATCAGGAGAAATCTTACGGTCGGGCTTACTCAGGAAGGGTTCAGCGCCGTTGCTTGCCCGGATGGAATTTCAGCTATCCACGAACTTAGAGACTCCGATGAAAAGGGAATCAAATATGATTATTTAATAACAGATATTTTTATGCCTGATATTGACGGTTTGAAAATCCTTAAAGTAATCAAGGAACAGTATCCGGATCTGCCGGTTTTGGTTATTACCGGATATGGCGATGTGAGTCTGGAACTTGAGGCTGTCTCGGAGCATAACACAGGCTATCTTGATAAGCCTTTTGAAATATCCGAGTTGGTCGAGGCCCTTAAGGAGCTCACTCCGGGATCCACTCTGTCGAGCGGCAAAGCTACTCCGGCGGAACCTGAAATACGCGAGTCAATAAGCGCTTATCTTACAATTAGAATAACGGATACTGACAATAGTTTGGGTGTTTATAAGAAGTTGTATTATCTCGAGGGAGTTCAGCGCTGTGAGGCTGTGCGGGGAGACTTTGATATTATTATTCTTGCGCAGGCTCCTTCACAGGATGAAATCGACGCCATTTTTGAAAAGATCGGCGGAATGGATGGAATTGAAGTAGTGTCGGTGGACAGGGTTGAGAGACCAAAACTTGATCGTGATGTGAATGAGTTTATCAATATCTATTCAAACCTTGTTAAGGAACCGTCAAACATGACCTCGAGTAAAAATCCGGGGACAACAAGCTATGTAGTTGTTGATATTGACAAGGACGCTATACAACAAATATTCACTACAGTATTCTTTATTGATGAAGTTGTTTTCTGTGATGTCATCGAGGATGGGGCCAAACTTGTGGGGATGATTACCGGACAAAGCGCTGTGGGAAAAACACCGCGGATTGTTGAAAAACTTAGCCAGATTGATGGTGTCTTAAGAGTTCGTGAAGCGAAAGTAATAAAAATCATGGAGGAATAGGATTGCCGGACGGGATGTTCGCGGATATTAAAACCTGTTTTTTAAGAGCAAAAAAACAGATTTAAAGAAGGAGAGGCATAGTTTAAATGAATGATGAATTCAGTTTTAACCTATGGCGGTACGATGGTACTCCAGGGGAACTCATTCCGCTCTTGCAATCCGCTCAAAATCATTTTGGATATATTCCCCGGCGGGCAATTAATTATGTTTCAGCGGTAACGGGGATTCCCGAATCCGAAGTATATGGTGTAATAACCTTTTACAGTCAATTTCGCCTTCAACCGATGGGGAAATATGTGGTTCGCGCGTGCAATGGTACGGCCTGTCATGTCTCCGGGGCTGAGATGATTATTGAAACGGTTCAAGATGAGCTGGGGGTGGAAGTGGGGGGGACGACTGAAGACGGACTTTTTACTCTAAATACGGTTGCCTGTATCGGGTGTTGTTCACTCGCTCCTGTAATTATGATTAATGAAGATACTCACGGTAGTCTTACGCCTGCTTCAGTCAGGAAAATCATTCGACGGTACCGGCGAAATGAAAGGGCTTCCAATAAAAAAATGGCGGCTGGAAGATAGAGCTGAAAAAGGTAACTTTCTGATTGAATTTGAATAAAGACCAAATTTTCTTGAAACTTTGGGAGTTCTTCAATGAAAAAAATTATAGTCGGGATGGCTACATGTGGTCTTTCAGCGGGGGCTAAGGAAACCTATGATAAACTTGAGGAAATCCGTTTGGACAATAAAGAGAGTTTTGAATTGTTACAAACGGGGTGCATGGGGATGTGCTACCTTGAACCTATGGTTGAAGTACGCGAATCTGAAAACAGGATATTATACAGTAAAGTAACCCCTCAGCTTGCCGGGAAAATATTCAGAGAGCATATTTTAAATGGGCGTGCTATAGAAGAAAATATTGCCTGCACGATTGCTTCTGATGGTACGGTAAGTGGTCCGGAAGCCGAATTTCTTAAACTCCAGAATAGAATAGTGTTAAGAAACTGTGGATTTATTGATCCGGAGAGTATAGAGGAATATAAAACCGTAAATGGTTATAGGGCTATTACGAAAGCACTGTTTGAGATGAAGCCGGATGGGATTATTGAGGAGATTAAGGATTCGGGGTTAAGGGGGCGTGGAGGGGCGGGGTTTCCTACGGGGTTGAAATGGTCGTTTGCAGCAGGCAGTAAAGGTGATGTCAAATATGTTGTGTGTAACGCGGACGAGGGTGATCCGGGAGCATTTATGGACAGATCGGTTTTGGAGGGAGATCCTCATTCAGTACTGGAAGGGATGATAATATGTGGAAGGGCAATCGGAGCTTCCTCCGGGTTTATCTATTGCAGAGCTGAATATCCGCTCGCGATTCACAGATTGAATATTGCCATTGAATCGGCAAGAGAAAAGGGATACTTGGGTAAAAATATCCTTGATTCAGGATTTAATTTTGATGTGGAGATAAAACAGGGAGCCGGAGCTTTTGTTTGCGGTGAAGAAACAGCGCTTTTTGCTTCTATTGAGGGTCAAAGAGGGATGCCGCGAATAAGGCCGCCATTCCCAGCCCAGAAAGGTCTATGGCAAAGACCGACTAACAATAATAACGTAGAAACATACGCGAATATTCCATGGATAATTTTAAACGGGTCCGCGGAGTATGCCCGTTACGGCACTGAAAAAAGCAGAGGCACCAAGGTTTTTGCCCTGGCTGGAAGGGTAAGGCGCGGGGGACTCGCGGAAGTTGAAATGGGGACGACAATAGGTGACCTCGTTCTTAAAATCGGGGGAGGGATAAAAGATGGGGGGAAATTCAAAGCGGTACAGATGGGCGGTCCCTCAGGCGGATGTATTCCAGCTGACCTTTCGGATACACCGGTTGACTTTGAATCAATTCCCGCGACCGGCGCTATTATGGGTTCAGGAGGAATGGTTGTTCTTGATGAATCTACATGTATGGTGGAAATGGCCAAATTCTTTTTGCATTTTACACAGGAGGAATCGTGCGGCAAATGTACCTTCTGCAGAATTGGAACCTTGAGACTACTCGAAACACTCACAAGGATTACTAATGGCGAGGGTAAAGAGGAGGATATTGAAAAGCTTGAGTTGTGGGGGAAAAAAATAAAAGAGTCAAGCCTTTGCGGACTAGGGCAGACAGCGCCGAATCCGGTGCTTACAACGATCAAATACTATCGTGATGAATATCAGGCTCATATCAATGAGAAAAGGTGTCCGGCGGGGAGCTGTAACCCGCTTGTGGACTTTTATATTGATTCTGAAAAGTGTACCGGGTGTACACTTTGCGCGAAGAATTGTCCGGTAGACGCGATTAGAGGTAACCCAAAGGAAAAACATGTCATTGACAACTCGATCTGCGTAAAATGCGGCAAGTGTATTACAAGCTGTCAATTTGGCGCTATATACAAGAGTTGAGGAGCGGATTAATGGATAAAATCAAACTCAAAATCAACGGGGAGGAAATAGAGGCTGATTCGGGAGCCACGATATTAGAGGTAGTAAGAAAAAAAGAGCTTGATGAGATTCCTACAATTTGTCATTCGCCTGAGCTCGAACCTGATCCCTCCTGTTTTGTGTGTGTTGTAGAGGTAAAGGGAAGGCCGAATCTTGTGCCGTCATGCTCTACTGTGGTAGTGCCCGGAATGGAAGTGGAGACACGGAATGAGCGCGTTATGGCTGCAAGAAAGATGGCTCTGGAGCTGTTACTTTCAAATCATTACGCGGACTGTGTTTCTCCGTGTACAGAGGCTTGCCCCGCCGGGGTTGATGTTCAGGGCTACATTGCTTTATCTGCTATGGGAGAGTACAAACGCGCCGTCGATCTTATTCGGGAAAGTAATCCTCTGCCGGCTGTTTGTGGAAGGGTATGTGTACGTAAGTGCGAAGTGGTTTGCCGCCGGTGCGATATTGACGCCCCTGTCGCGATAAACAACATTAAGCGTTTTCTGACTGATTTTCCCGGAATCTATGATGCAGACCCCCGGTGTGAGCCTTCCACAGGCAAAACGGTGGGGATCGTAGGCTCAGGACCCGCCGGATTGACCGTTGCCTGGTTTTTGGGTAAAAGGGGACACAAACCCGTAATCTATGAATCTCAACCTCGTTCGGGCGGTATGGTCCGCTATGGAATTCCTGAGTATCGTTTGCCGGACGCTGTACTCGATGCTGAAGTGGATTATATTTGCAGAGC
>DAOWMJ010000126.1 GCA_030643145.1 Candidatus Latescibacterota bacterium
AGTTCCTTCTTCCCAAGATAGAGATAGGCGACCGCTCCACTGCAGCGTTCCTTTAGAAATTTCCCAAATTCATCAAGCAGCGCGCCTGCCTCCCGGGGATTTTTCGAACGAACTCCATAGGGAGGATTGCAGATAATCACACTATCCTTAAGTGAATCAATTTTCTGAAAAGGCCGCTTGCTGATCTTGACCCGGTCCCCCCCGGGCAATCTCTGAAGATTTTTTTTCGCCGCCTCAACGGCATCCCCCGATATATCACTACCCCTTAGCAGCCCTGGCGTGAGCTGCTTGATCTGTTGATCACAATCTCTTTTAACCTCTTTCCAGAGTCCTTCTTCAAAATCGGGCAACCGCATAAATCCAAACTTTTCCCGGAGGTAACCCGCCGGAACCCTGCAATTACGCATGAAGGCTTCAGCCAAAAGTGTACCTGAACCGCACATCGGATCATAGAATGGGCGCTCGCCCTTCCATCCGCTGTACTTAATTATCGCGGCGGCCACCGTTTCCTGCATGGGAGCAGTAACCGAAGCCACGCGGTAACCCCGCCGATGCAGGGAACCCCCCGAGGTTTCGGCGCTAATTGTCGCTTTGTTATTGTGAACATAGAGATTCAGCCATAAGTCTGGAGTTCTGGGATCAACATCAGGCCTTTTGCCGCTGATTTCCCGAAAGTGATCCGCGATGGCATCCTTTAGTTTCTGCGCAGCGTATTGAGAATGTCGGATGCGGCTACCGGACACATTCGCCTCAATGGCAAATGTAGTGTTAAGAGAAATCAATTTTTCCCAGGGTAATGACTTCGCTGTTTTGTACAAGTATCTATCGCTGTGACAATCAAAGGTCAAGAGGGGAGCAAGTACACGCGTCAAAAGCCGGGTCGTGTAATTTACCCTGTATAATGTTGCGTGATCAGCGGAGAAATAGATTCCGCGATACGATTTTTTAACGTCCGAAGCGCCAAGTTCCCTGAGCTCCTCAGCCCCTAGCTCTTCCAACCCATTATCAATTTGCGCGAAAAAACGGTTTGTTTTCTGATACGCGAATCTTTCGTCAGAAGAGCGTTTCACCTTTTTGGATTCGATATTTCACACTCTCATCTTTTGTATCTCTTAACGATCCAAGTTAAATAAACTTAATGTTGTTCTATTCAATAAATTCGTTTCCTACCTTACGCGCGCGCTCCGGTTTGTCCAGATTAATATTCAATGCCAACCCGATCTCAACCAACAAATTCCATCCGGCGCTTAAAAAGAGATGAGGGTTCATAGCGCCCGCGTCCGGTACACGTATAGTGTTAAAGGGCGTATCTCTGTCGGCAATAGCTACTACAGTGAGGCCGACGCCATCTACTAAGACCTCCTGAAATTTTTCTATTTCATCTTCAATCGGATCTATAACGAAGACAATATCATTCTTGTCCATAACTTCTTCAATACCATGCACTGCATATGTACCTTCGAGAAAGTCCGATTTCTTCCGTGTAATCTCATTTGTTTTTAAGGTCAGTTCTTCCGCCACACCGTCATTATAACCGGCAAAATAGATAGTCGGCGCTTTAGCGGCCTTTTCAATAATAGTCTCTTCAATAGGCATTGTTAATGTCTTTTCGATCTTCCCCGCAAGACCTGAACAATCGGCGGCCATATCATGTCCGGCAATATGCCAGAGTATCGATTCATAAAAAAGGGCTTGTTCAATAACACTCTTTGTAGCCGCTACAGCCTTTTCCCATCCGCATGTCAGAACAAATGTTTCATTGCATTCCTTTTCCAGCAGAGTTCCTTCGTTGGCCGACAAAGCAAAGCGGGATTCATTGCCCTCAGCTGCCAGCTTTTTAGCAAGTAGAACAACCTCTTTTGTTCTGCCTGAATTCGACGCGCAAAAAACAGCGAATTTGGAAAGGTCATATTGTGATGCTTGACGAGAACCGTCAGTCGAGATAGAAAGCTCGAGCCCCATCGAAAGCGCCTTGCGTATAGCATTCTTTGCCGGGTAGATTCTACTTGAACCTTCACCCGTAAGCATAAGTTTACCAGCAGCTTGTATCTTCTCTGCCACATCCTTTGTCTGATCCGGATTGAACTTGTCCACCACACCTACACTATCCATCATTTCCCTGGTTAACGCATATTTTGAATACTTTTCTTCGTTAAGATTCATTCCTCTTCTCCTTCTAAAAATAATTGAAAAATCTATACTCGATAATTTTTATCTCATATCTCTCTTCTTTACTTCAGCTACCATTTTCTTAAAATCTTCCGTCTCCTTTCGTACCTCTTTAACAAAAGCGTTATCTTCTATAGTTCCGATCGCGGCAGTCATCTCCACCTCATTCCTGTAGGTATTCTGCCGAAACTTATTACTAAAATCCTTTTCTCTGGAGGTATAAACACGCTCATTAACAAGTTCCTGAATCTCCACCACCCTGTCCAGTGACGATAGCCACTGCTCTTTTGTAAGTTTTTCAGTTCCAAGAATGTCACGAAGAGTCGCGAACGAGTGTTTTTGCTTGTCAAGTGGATATCTTTCCCATAGATCATCATATCTACGATGGATTTCTTCCCATCTGTCAAGCTTGCCCGTTCCAATGTCCATCCGCAGCTGATCAAGATCTTTATCTGCAATAAGCTGTCCTCCGATATTTACCCACTTACATTCCCGCTCGCACTCTAATTCCTTACACATTGAAGAAAATTTTGCTGTAGGATTTTCATTCATATATATCAATAAATTCCTTGCGGCATAATAATGAAGCATATCAAAATACGCGTGATACGCCTCGTATACCTTAAGGATTACAACCTTCCTCTTCGATTTTTCCATATTTTCACCTAAAACTTCCAGGGCATCGACCCCTTCTTCAGACCCCAACAGAAGCTCACGTCCGATTCGGGCAAGTTCATCCTCATCTTTATTATCTTTCAAATTACCTTTACCGAGCAAACTCGCATTGGCGGTCCAAACTTCCAACAACCTACGCGCGTTAAATATTTCCTCTACACTATCGGGCGCTAAAGGGTCAAATTCAATGTTTTGAATCTTTCTTTCACGTTTGTCGCGTTTTATGAATTTCCATGAGTTTCTGGCCATAGCATACATATTATAAGACCACCAGAATGCCGGCAAAATCTCTAACCTTCCCTTCATTTCATTGTTGTTTAGAAGTGAAAAGGGTAGAGGAATGTCTAGTTCAGCGGGATAATCCGCTTTGGAAAGGAGGACAAAAGAAGCAAAACGGCATGAATGTTTGACGCTCACGCACAATCCCGGCCAGAAGCCTCTCCCTGCCTGAATTTCATTATCATTGGCTCTGCTGTTGTGATTCGAACCTATTGTCGCAGCCGCCGCCATATTACTCTGGCCCATCACAACAGAGGCAATGAGAAATGAATTATTGTGATGCTGCTCATGCGCCGGAAATATGAGATTGTTGAGAACTTCACAACATGAAATAGTTGAATTATCACCAAGAAAGGAGTTGATAAGCCTGGCTCCATATTTGAGATTCGAATTATCACCCAGAATAAACCGTACTGCTTTGCATCCGTAAAAAATATGACATCCAAATCCGATAATACCATTCACTAACTCCACACCCTCCCCAATTTGTGTCTGTTCCGATTCCGAGGAGTTAATGGTTAGATTCTTAAGCTTGTTTATACCTTTTATATAGCAATAAGGACCAACTTTGATATCTTTGAGAATACGCGAATTTTTGATCACGCATTGTTTCCCGATCGTACCGTAAAAACCACGGCTGGAATCAAAACTGTTTTGTGTGATCTCTTTCAGTTTTTCCTGCAGCGCGATATCATCCCGGTACTTTGCCCAGATGTAGGCGTCAGCAGTTATTATACCATCGAAAGGCAGCACGCTTCGGCAACCGGTTTCGTTCATAATATCAAGCCAGACCCGCACATCTTCAGTCTCACCTTCCTTGATAATACCATTACCGAATTTCGCGTGATTGGTTGTATGCATTTCATTTATATTAGACAATATAGATCGGTCACCCACAATAAAATGCGACAAATACCGAACATCATGAATTGCCACATCATCTCCGATGTCACAAGCTATAATCATACTGTTTGTAATACCTACAGGAACCTTCAAGTCATGATGATCGAGAATAACATTACGCACATTTCCAATCCGGACACGCCCGAAAAATTCATTGTTTCTTATCTGTCCCGGATCAAACTGATCTGTAACAAATATTTCATCCCAGTTATCTGATCTATTGTTGTTTTTTACAAGTCTCCCAATTTCATCGGAACGTAAATGTCTCCATCGTTCTTCAGGCCATAAAGTCTGACTGTCACGGTGGTAATATTCATCTTTTCCATCTGGGAGATACTCATCGGGTATAAATTTCTTCCCCAAAATACCGGCCGGCAAAATTGATACACTATCCAAGGTACATACTCCTTCAATTAAATTGCTTATGCCTCGTTATTAGATTGGTCTTATATATTAACTGCGATTATAGATTCATTCCGTTAGTATCGCAAGAATTTTCCAACATTCAACTGGAAACCACGAATATGCAATATTACCTCCGCTTTGTTAAAAAAGTTCTTTGTTTATGGGAAATATCGGACAAAAGTTCAGATCGTTGACAATCCCAAGAAGATAAATTATACTTATCCAGTGGAGATATAAATATGAAGAACAGAAATATCCATTCTTTCAGAATACTTTCCTCGTTGGCGTTAATCCTTTTAACTTCCGGATGCTATACAATCCTGAATCATCCGCGCGTTGAATCAGAACCTTCCAAATCAGATGAATATTATTCATGTTCCGACTGTCATGACCACCACACGTATACCGGTTATTATACTCCCGTTGCCTATCCCGGCATGTGGAACAACTACTATATTGAACCCTGGTGGTATAATGAGCTTTCAGAGCAAGGGGAACAAAATATCCCCACAAGAAGTATAATAGGAGATAGAGATGTAATAATTCGAAATGACCGGTTAAATTCAAATACGATTAACATAGACTTTGGCCCCTCAATAATTAGGGAAAACACAGAATCAAAAACTATAGAAAAGGAGAAAAAATCCACCGTAATAGAAAAGATAAAAGAAAACAAAAAGACAAGATTGATGAAAAAATCGCGCGATAGCGACCAAAAGGGTTCAAGGCGAACAAACGAGCGCGAGTCTGAAGAGAAGAACAGAAGAGATAATAATGCTAATAAAGACAAATCCGACCACAAAAAGCGGCCTTCCCGAAGAATCCAGGGCCAACAAGGATTTTTACGCAGTGAGGTGATAAATTGAATATCAAAAATGCGGCAATATCTATTTTTATAGCGCTTCTTTGTGCCCCGCCGGCACATTCACAAATAATCGGCACACTTCAGCTTGACAGGCTGAATCTGCTAAACACATACGAGTCGGGCGCCAGGCCGGCTTCACTAGGGGGCGCTTATACCGCCGTAAGCGATGACGCGTTCGCTCTCATTTATAACCCTGCCGGACTTACTCAGATAAGAAAGAAGGAATTATCATTCGGTATTCACTACGACGCGAGAGATCTGACCACTAATTACATGGGATATAATTCCTTGATCCCTAATTCATCAACCGGGCTCGGCCACCTGACAACTGTTTATCCCTATCCCACATATCGCGGCAGCCTGGTTCTCGGGTTTGGTATATTTCGTGTTTCGAACTCAAATCTGGAGTATTTTAAAACAGCATGGCGCTCAGATCTGTCGGGTATAATCCGTAACACATTTAACCAGACGGGCACTATATACCAGTACCGCTTCGGAGCGGGCGTAGATATCTCTCCGAGGATCGCCATCGGCGCTAACTTAGTTATATGGGATGAATCAACACAATTCATTGAGGAAATTTCTTATTCGGGAGCAGGTGATTCAACCTATATTTTCCGTGATGATGTTTCAGCTCGCCTTGACGGGTTAAGCATGGAGCTCGGTTTTCTCTTTAGATTTTCCAGCCGGCTGAGAGCCGGCATTAAAATAAGCAGCCCTGTCTGGTTGTCCTATGAGGGTGACGCTGTTGAATTTTATGATGGAAGTTATCTAAACGGTGATATGTGGACAACTGATCCTTATTACTTCTACATTGAAGATGAGTACAC
>DAOWMJ010000231.1 GCA_030643145.1 Candidatus Latescibacterota bacterium
GGATATGAGTTTGAAGCTGTAAGAGGCTACATGACCAGAATAAATATAACCCGCGTGTGGGGAAACAAGAGCGATGACATCGCCGTTCAATTTCTCCGGTTTAGCGGCCTCGATAAATTCTGTTACTGTCTTCCTGAGTTTGACCGGATCAGCCGGGTAGAATGAACCAGCGACAACAGGGTTACGAACTGAATTTTCCATTCTATTCCTCTTTTCTTCCATACCATTACAGTTGCTCTGTATTAATAGAATAGTGAATATGAATATGGCTGTTTTCCAGAATTTCATTTTTCGGTTATGCCTCCCATAGGCCTGGAACAGGCTCTCCGCAAAAAGCACACCGGCCATTTTTAATATGAATATTAGTAATATTGTAACCTCTTCTCTCAATGATCATTTTTGAACAACCCGGGCAGAATGTGTTTTCAGTTCTGTGGCTCGGAACATTCCCGATATAAACGAATTTAAGACCTTCTTCCCTGCATATTTTGTAGGCTCTTTCCAGAGAAGAGATGGGCGTCGGTGGAAGATTTCTAAGTTTATATTGAGGAAAGAATCTGGATAAGTGCAGGGGAATGTCTGAGCCGACATTCTTTACAAGCCAGCGTGCCATTTTCCGGATCTCATCAGGAGAATCATTAAGGGTTGGAAGCATTAGATATACAATTTCAAGCCAGATACCTTCGGAGTGTATTTTAAGGATAGAGTTCAGAACCGGGTTAAGTTCTCCTCCGCAGATATCACGGTAATATTTGTTGGTGAATGCCTTAAGATCGATCTTGATCGCGTCAACCACTCTGCACAGATCTTCAAGAGGTTTTTCCCTGTAATAACCATTCGTTACTACACATGACTTTATGCCTTTAGCGGCGGCCTCTTTCGCGATATCCTGAGCATATTCGATAAAGATCACCGGTTCGCCGTATGTAAAGGATACAGATGGAACTTCTGCCGACACGGCCCTATTTACAATTTGTTCCGGAGAGCGGAATCGAGTTTCGATCATTTCAGGGGTAGATTGTGATATTTGCCAGTTTTGACAGAATTTACATATAAAATTACATCCGGCAGTTGACAATGAGAGGGATTTGGTCCCGGGCATTACGTGGAAGAATGGTTTCTTTTCAATAGGGTCGATGTGAAGGGAGCAAACCTGGCCGTATGTAAGCGTGAAAAGTTTCCCCTTCCTATTTTCTCTTACTCTGCACTGACCCCGTTTTCCCTCCGGGATAACGCATCCTTTGGGGCAAAGAAGGCAGCGCACAGTAGTTTTATTAATATTTTCATAATAGCGGGCTTCGAAATCTTTCTTTGCGGCGAACGCTCTTCCAAAAGGTATTTCCACAGCTCCCGAGGCGATTATTGCCCCGGTTGTCTTAAGGAAAGTTCTGCGTGAAAATGGAGTTGTTCTTATTACTTCTTTCATTTTTAAAAATTCCTCCATAAACAGAATACAGGAATCATGAATATTGTGCAAGACTACTTACACAATTTTAATAGAGGGATCTAAACGGAGAAATCAGTATTTTGTTATTCTATTTAAGCTGTTTATCCTGGAGAGATTCTGCTAATTCGTTTTGTTTGTAATCGAAGATCGTGAGAATGTCACTTTTCACCAGGAGGACCTTGTCGAGATTGCTTTTTCTTACGTATATTTGATCAGATACGCGGTTGCCGAAGTAGATTGTTATATCTTTGTTTTCCACGCTGATAGTAATTGAATATATTGGATTATCTAAACCGAAGTTTTCCAAGCTGTCGATATTTTCAGAGGAAAACTCGTAGATCAATGATCTCGATAGTGTTTCCAGAAATCTGTCGATTATCTCTTTTTTTAGATAAACGGATTGTCCTTCCAGATTCCACTTCTTATTTGATTTTAAAAGAGAGAAATCGCGTTTGGATGATTTAAATGACAGTTTTTTAATTTGGCTGGTTTCAATATTAATTAGTTCTTTATTTCTGAAGTGAAAGAGGGAATTTTCTAAAAGGAATATTGATATTTCTGTTGAAAGAATAACATTCCTCGATGAACCTATCCTGAAGTAACACTCAGGACTGGTTGGTGCCTGATCACCAATCTGGATTGTGTCTGGTGTCGATGAATTCTTTGAGAAGAGCAAAATTACGCATTCAGGATGCTCAAGGCCATAGGCGGAAAGATCTGAAATGTCTCTGATGGTAAATCTTGGCAGACTGGTGGTAATTGCTTCAATCATACGATCTATAGAGTATCTTGAGCCTCTTGTTATAATCGGATAAGTGATTGTCCACCCTGAATCATTCCGCTCAAATTCGATCCTTGTTTTGTTCTTTTTTTTGAAGACGCATTTAGCAATACTATCGGGATTGTTTGTAAGAAAGAGCTGTCTTCGACGATAGACAGTGTTTTTGTCAGTGGTTGGAAAGGATCGATCTCGCAGGAACATAAAGAGGGTCGCGGCGATAAAAATGAAAAGAAGTATATAAATAGATTTTATTCTCATGAGATTACGAACTTTCAGAATATTTCTTCTTACGAGTCAGTACTATTGCTCCGATTAGCGCTATAAGAGCGGGCATTACTATAGCGGAAAGCCAGAAAACAATACGGCCCTCTATCATAGTTAGAAGTACCGGTTGGACTAAATCACTTTTGGGGCGTATTGAAACAAGAATCTCATCAACGGCAAGCCAGTTTATAGTGTTCAGAATTAGATCTCTGTTACCGTAGAGATTGATTATTTTGTTTGCCAGAAAATCGCTGTCGCCAAAAACGGCGATTCTTGTCGAACGAATTTCAATAGAAGAAACGGCGGAATTTTTATCGATTGAGTATGAGGATGCCGCAGCGAGAGAAATTGGTCCCTCAATGTCAATGCCTTCTTCAAAACGGGTCTTTCCATCCAGAATCTGGGCGAGGTCTGTTTCTCCATAGGCCTTTTTGTTTGTGTAGCAGATAGTATGAACGTCAAAATCTTCGTCAGCTTTCTCTGATTTAGATATTGACCTTGCCTGTGGAAAGAAGGAGAAGTATTTAAATCCTTTTGTAATGGGGTGGCTGCTATACCTGTTTACGACAGGAGTAAGGTAAGTGCCGCTTGTTAACATGCCGAGCCTGTCAATGATTACATTATTTTCAATTCTTATTCCGTAACCGGACACTATGTTGGCAATTCTTGGTACATCGATTAAGGGATCAATGAGGAAGAGCGCTTTTCCGCCCTCTTTAAGATACAAAGATATTAATTTTCCCTCGAGGGGAAGTATATCTTTCGTGGGGCC
>DAOWMJ010000209.1 GCA_030643145.1 Candidatus Latescibacterota bacterium
ACGTTTAAAAGTATACATTCTATATTTCACATATCATCCAATGGGCTTCGTACGCCCCGCCCTCCAATGTTGAGTATCTGGGGGAACGCGAATACGTTCCTCCTTTTTCACACGCCTGCAGGTTCAAAAGCCCAACCCCCGGCAATCCCAGATTAATATCGCCGGAATATTGAAAAGTTGCTGTTTCTGTATTCATGTCTTTAAACTATAGAGAATTGAACTTTTTCTGTCAATGTTGAACAGATGAATATTGAACCTTTGCTCCTTGCCGGCACCATATTAATAATGGTCGGGGTGACTGGACTTGAACCAGCGACTTCCTGCTCCCAAAGCAGGCGCGCTACCGGACTGCGCCACACCCCGACATAATTACCGGGCAAACAAATATGATACTCATAAAAGTAATGTAATAAAACACTATGAAGTCAAGAAAAAGTATCTATTTCTCATCCGGCGGAGGCGTCAATCGCCTTTTTGTAAATCTCCATTATCTTCTCATAGTGCCCACGTGAATCATACATTCTCACTGCCTTTTCTCTTCCCCGCCGGCCCATTTCGCGCCTCAGAACAGGATCCGAAAGAAGTTTTTCTAATCTGGCTGTAAGAATACCGGCATCCTCGAGGGGGAAAAGATAACCGTTTACGCCGTCTTCAACCATCTCCGGGATTCCCCCGATATCGGTTGCTACGACAGCCTTCGCGAGAGCAAACGCTTCTATTATAGAAAAGGGGAGATTCTCATACCAGCGGGAAGGAAGCACCGCAAATTGCGAATGGGCCAGGATTTCTCTTAATTCAGCTCCGGATTTATATCCGGTGAAATTGATATTATCCGCGCCGAGCCGCGCGGCCAGTCTTTTTAACCTCTCTTCGTCCGGCCCCTCGCCTACAATCAAAAGGGTGCCGTTCTTTACTCTTGAAGCTGCGGTTATCAGAATATCGACTCCCTTTTCATAACTTAATCTCCCGAAGTAAACAAAATAATCCTTCTCTTCCGGACTCTGAATATAAGAGGAAAGATCAACAAAATTCGGGACCGCCGTAATCTTTTCCGGATCGAATCCCCCGGCCGCGAGCTTCTCCTTCAGAAACACGCTTGGAGTAATAAAATGGCTTATCCTGTCGGGGACACGCGTGATACGCTCAAAATAAATCGAGAGCATCGCCACAAAACTTGCCGCAAGGCTCCCCTTCTTGCAACGGTGAAAAAGAACATTATAAAATTTGTTTGGAAGACAGCGTTCGCAGATCTCACCGCCGCACAGAAAAGACGTATTCGGACATACCAGCCTGTAATCATGAAGCGTCCATACAATCGGTATTTTCCTGTTGTAAAAAGGGCGCACTATCGAAGTTGTAAGATGCTCGTGAATGTTATGAAAATGTGCAATGTCAGGTTTAAAACTCTCGATAAGCCCTGTTATCTTCTCCTTTGCCTCCCGATTGTATATGCTTTTTGTGAGAACCTTCCAGGCGGAACGCACGGAAAAATCGTTCAGAAGGGAAGGGAAATCGATCTCTGAAGTAAAGTGGCCGGAATATTCCGATTCAATATTCTTAGGATGCCGCATGGAAAAATGCGCGACTTCATTCCCCTTTTCCTGATGCAGCTTCGTGAGATTAAACATATAAGTGGAATCTCCGCCGCGATAGAAATGAAATTTCTGTACCATCAGTATCTTCAATATATCTCTCCTCTGCCGCGAAATATTATATCTTCAGACCGAATTGTCAGCTCTGTCAGAAAAATACCTGAAATATTACTATTTTTCAACGAATTATAACAATACCTCCCCACTCCAAAACCCAAAACAGCTTGACTGTAAAACCACATTGTATTATATGAAAAATGGAATGTGAATGAAATTTCAGCTACGATCGGAGGGCTCCGGTGAAAATTAATAATGTTTTTTCAATCGCAGGAATGACTCTTGTTTTAATTATAATGGCTGCCGGGCCCGTTTTAGGCCAGGCGAACTCCAACAAGGGCGTTATCCATCTTGGCGGCTCATTCAATCAGCCATTTGTCGATGACGCCGACTCCGGGTTTTTTGGACTGGATATCTTTGCCGGCAAAATGGTTACAAACAATCTATGCTTGGGGATTAGAAGCGGTTATGACATAGTATCCTACCAGAGCTACTCAAACGGGATTATAAAACAACTCGGTATTATCCCCTTCCAGATAAGAGCAAAGTACTACCACAGTTTTTCATTGATGCTCCAAACGTACGGATCGCTCGGCGCCGGTGTCTTCAGAACTCAGAACCAGCTTGGCGGGCTTGAAGTCGGAAGCGTCAAATCCGCGGCTAATTGTCCCGGGGGATCAATCTCCATAGGACTTGATTACTGGTTCTTGCTTACTACGGGAGTAGGATTTGAACTGGAATATAATCTCTTTAAAGTCCCTGACGGCGGCGATATGTTCAGTTATCTCTCGGCAAGAGTAACCTACTGCAAAATTGGATTCTAGCTGATTTCAGCATCCGGACACTGAAGAGTTAAAACCGGTCATGCCCTTCTCAGCCATTTCAGAATTTCTCTGGCATCGGGACGTTTGCCGTACATCAGGATACCAACACGGAATATTTTTGCTGAAATCTGACCCGCAATGTATATGCTCCCAAGCATTATTAGAATACTCAGGGCTATCTGCCACGCGGGCGGAGTAAGAATATTAATCCGCATAAACATAACAATCGGTGTAAAAAATGGTATCATGGAAATTACGGTGGCAAAAGTTCCATCAGGGTTCTGAATAATCATCATCGGGATAATTATTGTAAAGGCGAGGGCCATTACCACCGGCGTCTGCATCTGCTGAGCTTCACGATCGGTATTACAGATAGCGCCTATCCCGGCGAACATGGTTGAATAGAAAAGAAATCCGAGAAGATAATATACGATAAAAAAGACTATCGTAACCCAGGAGAACGCGCTGAATTTAGCCACTGCTCCACCCATGGAAATTCCATAAATGGACAGAAGTATCCCGAATATCCCCCAAATGGCGTACTGGGTTAGTCCAACCGAGCCAACGCCGAGGATCTTTCCACCCAGAAGATCAAATGGCCTGACCGAGGAAAGAAGCACTTCTATAATCCTGTTATTCTTCTCTTCTATAATACTGCGTTCAACTGCAATTCCCCACATAAGAATCGTCATATAGAGCATCATAATAAAAATGAAACTCGAGAAGTAAAGAAAGTCGAAATCGCTTTCCTTCTCCTCACCCTTCTGAAGCTGAATAGTCTTTAAATCTATCTTCTCGATGAGATCCTTAACGATGTCATAATCTATCCCTTCAGAAGAGAGGCGCTTGCTTAGCACACAATTGGTTAACTCATTTCTTATCCGCCTAATCGCTTTAATATCTCCCACTCTCTTACCGTAAAAAACAGCTTTTCCTTCAGTTACGATATCGGAAGGAATGAAAAGATACCCATCTATCATATCCGCGCTGACTTGAAGGTTGAGATCACTCTTGCTGGACTCAAATTCATCCTTCCCCTTCACTTCCAGCCGCGTAAGACTGAACATCAACCCGCCATCGTCAGGGGTGTCGGCAAGGCCGGATTCCAAATCAGTGTAGATCGAACCTGTCATATCGGCAATCACCATACGGGTCTGCACCTGACCGCCGCGGCTCATAATAAGAACAGGAGCGA
>DAOWMJ010000200.1 GCA_030643145.1 Candidatus Latescibacterota bacterium
GCTGGAATTGAAAAAAGCAGTCTCGTTGAAGTAAGATTTATACTCTTTTCCAGAAAAGATTTTGATCTATACTCAAAAACTCTTGATAAAATCACAGATTCACAAGGAAACAATTGATGCTTAAATATATCCTGATATTAGTCATTATTTTCACCCTCTGTTTTACTTCCGCCGCTGTCGTTTTTGCCCAGGATACAGGCGTCTATTTACGGACCGGGCTTGGCGCCGGCAGGCCTCTCCTGGAATCTCTGTCTAACGAACTTGAGAAGCAGGGCAACCAAATGCCGGGGGTGGAATACGTTCTTCCCGTTTCAATCGGAAAAATGTTTTTTGATGGATCTATCGGCGCGGAATTGATGTTTTCCTATTCTCTGACTCCTGTCATCAGATACAAAAATGCTCATGAGGATTTCGAAGAAAAATTGGGGCATTATGACTTTTCCTTTCTTCTGAGAAAATACCTGCTTCCCGGCAACAGGAAATTTTCCCCTTCTATAGGCGTAGGGATTGGATACGGCAGATCCAATCTTGTCGCGGGGGGTGGCAGATTGGAATCAGCTGAATTTCTTGCCTCGGCTCTGATAGAATCCCGATTCATGGAAAGAAAGGGGTTTTTTGTTGAAGCAGTTTATATTCGCGGATTGAGCAAGGAGCGTTTTGACGCAGCTCATATTGAAAATAATAGCGAAGATGTTGTTTTTGACAGCAACGGGATACCTCTCAAAGACATCTATTCTGTTTTTGAAATCAGAGTTGGTTTCACTTTCTGGCTGAAAACTCCAAAGGAGTACTATTAAAATGAAATGTGTGGCGATATTTCTTTCCATATCTTTTCTCGCTTTCAGTTGCCAGGGACAGACCGAAAAAAATGCTCCAAAACCGATTGGCGGCTGTATAACAGACACCATAATTATGAATCTGGAACAACGCGTCACGTCCACAGTTAACAAATCCTATACATATATTGATGTCCTGTCGCTGGAGTTCAATGGAAAGAAACTATCCCGTCAGATATCCCTCGAGCTGACAGTTTTTCTAGACTCCCTCGACATAGTTACTATCAACCGATCGGATATTATTCACGTGAAAAGCGGCCCTTGCTGGCCCCCTTACAGAATTTCTTTTCATATCGAAGCCGGGAGCGGAAATCGCCTCGAAGAGTTAAGAAAATGCCTCCTTGCCACTGAACTGGCCGGTTATAAAGCGGCAATTGAAAGGCCCGAAGGTTACGGAACCTTTTTTATAACTTGCCGCCGAGCCGACAAAGACCTTTGGACAGTCTGGTATCCTGGGAGACAATAATCTTATTCCGCCTGCTATCTTTCCTTCGCCATGAAATATCCGATAACCAGTTTTGCCGGCAATAAACAGGAGTTGCGTTTTTCTGCAAACCAATGTATGTTAATCACTGAAAACTGCTTTTAGCCGATTATTATATACACTTTCTATAATTTCAATCCTTCAGGAGGAATCCAGTATGGAAATGCTTCTTGCCGGTAATGAGGCTCTCGCCCGCGGGTTTTACGAGTATGGCGGGGAATTTGCTTCAGCTTACCCCGGAACTCCCAGCACCGAGATAATGCAAGTAATGGCCAAATTCTTTAAAGAAGACATCTACTCAGAGTGGGCGCCTAATGAGAAGGTGGCGCTTGAAACAGCCGTGGGCGCAAGTTACGGAGGAGCAAGATCAATTGCTGTAATGAAACATGTCGGTCTTAATGTTGCTGCCGACCCGCTTATGACTTTATCCTATACAGGGGTAGGCGCGGGGTTAATTATAGTCAGCGCTGATGATCCCGGCATGCATTCCTCGCAGAACGAACAGGATAACCGCTACTATGGTAAATTCGCCTCCATTCCCGTCCTGGAACCCTCCGATAGTCAGGAAGCAAAAGATTTCGTCAAGTACGCTTTTGAAATAAGCGAAAAGTTTGATACCCCCGTTATGCTCAGATTAACTACCAGAATATCTCATTCCAAAGGACTGGTTCAGATAGGGAAGAGGGAAACAGTAGATCACCCTGGGTTTGAACGCAATATCGAAAAATATGTCATGGTTCCGGTACACGCGATTAAACGCCACGCCATAATTATCGAAAGATTGAAAAAATTAAAAGAATACGCCGAGGAAACCAACCTTAACAAAATTATATGGAACGACAGGAAGGTAGGAGTTGTTACAGGCAGTATAGCATACCAACATACAAGAGATGCCTTTCCGGAAGCCAGCGTTCTTAAATTAGGAATGGGATACCCTCTACCCTTTAACAAGATAAAAAAATTCGCGTCCGAAGTGGAACATCTTTTTGTAGTTGAAGAACTTGAACCCTTTTATGAAGAACAGATAAAGGGAGCGGGCATTGAAATTGAGGGGAAAAAATATTTTCCCAGTTTGCTTGAGTTGAATATTAACCTGGTCAGGAAGGGATTTGCAGATGCCGGTGTAATAAAAGAGGATAAATCTGCTTCTGTTGAAACGGAAGAACCGGTGCTCCCCAGACCGCCAGTCCTGTGCTCCGGCTGCCCTCATAGAGGAATAATGGTAGTCCTGCGTAAACTTAAGGTTTTTACAACAGGTGATATCGGATGTTACACTCTCGGCGCGCTGCCTCCACTTAGCCAGATCGACACATGCCTGTGCATGGGGGCGTCTATCGGTCATGCCATCGGCATTGAAAAAGCCGGGAAAACCAAAAAGAAGGCTGTCGCCATCATCGGAGACAGTACATTTTTTCATAGCGGAATAACCTCCCTCGCCAGCGCTGTGTATAACAAATCCTCAATTACCGTAATTATTGCTGATAACAGGACAACTGCCATGACGGGCGGCCAGGAGAACCTCTCTACATCAAAAACCCTGATGGGCGAAGACACCAGCGCGATCAACCTGCCGGATCTTTGTAAAGCCCTTGGGGTTGAGCACATAAAAATCGTAGATCCATACGACATAGATGAAACTTATGCCATTCTAAGCAAGGAAATCGACCGGGACGCCGTCTCTGTTGTTATCACCAACAGGCCCTGCATGCTGTTTCCGAAGAAAATCAAAGAGACGCCCCTCAGGATCGACACTGACAAATGTACCGCGTGCGGGATTTGCTTTAGTGTGGGATGTCCCTCAATATCTGGGTCAGGCGCGACAAATGATAAAGGGAAACCTGTTCCGGTAATTGATCCCGCGACGTGTACGGGATGCTGGATTTGCGCGAAGGTATGCCCCGCAGAGGCAATCGTTGAAGATAAATAATAACCAGGAAAAAGAAAGGTGCCACAATGAAAAACGGAACTACAAACATTCTTATCGTCGGTGTTGGAGGGCAGGGGGTGCTCCTCGCGAGCGAGATTCTCTCTGAAGTAGCCAAATCGAGCGATCTTGACACAAAAAAAAGTGAAGTCCATGGTATGTCCCAGCGCGGCGGTGTTGTTACCAGTCATGTTCGTTTCGGGGAAAAAATCTTTTCACCGCTTATCCCGAACGGAGAAGCAGATGTCGTTCTCGCGTTTGAACTCGTGGAAGGGCTGCGTTGGTCTAATCAATGCAAAAGTGAAGGAATTACAATCGTTAATAATCAAAAAATTGTCCCCACCATTGTGAGTACCGGTAAATTCTCATACCCCGATTCTCCCGCCGACAAGATCAAAAAGAAAAATCCCGGCGCTAGAATTATTGACGCCTTTAAATTAGCGAAAGAGCTCGGTAATTCAAGGCTGGTTAATACTATTATGCTCGGAGTACTCTCTCAATTTCTCGATCTCGAAGAGGAGAGATGGATTGAAGTTATTCAACGAATGGCCCCAAAAGGAACAGGAGAACTTAACAAAAAGGCCTTTCTCGAGGGAAGAAAGTTTAAAAATTAGCGCGAGGTTTCCTTATATTTATTTGAGTAAAGGGCCTCATCCCGGAGATCGCGCTTACTTTTGCTGACTATATCCCA
>DAOWMJ010000021.1 GCA_030643145.1 Candidatus Latescibacterota bacterium
CGCAGAATATTACCGATCCTCCAAAAAAACGCTGCCCGAAATGCCATGGTAGAATCTACAGAGTGATATATCCTGTTAACCATATCCTTAAAGGTTCCGGATTCTACAAAACAGACTACAGAGATGAGGATTTCTCAAAAAGAGAAAAAGAGGAAAAAAAACAGGAATCCGGCAAAGACAAAAAAGAAGTGGTAAAAAAACCGAAAACAGACAGCACTAAAAGAGAATTGGTAAAAGAAACAAAATTAAAATCAAAGAGCGCTGTTTAATTCAAACACTATTTTCAAAGAAAACATTTTGATTTCACAAAAAAAGCCTCCCCACCCGGGGAGGCTTTGAATTTGTCAATATTCCTTATAAAACCCAGTACCTGAATTAAGTTATATCTCTTTCATTGTGTCGGCCAGAATCTTCATTGCCTTTTCAATCTCTTCCTCGCTTACATTAAGCGAAGGACGAAATCTAATTGTCAAAGGGCCACACTTCAGAACAAACAGATTGTTTTCAAAAAGCTTATCGACAAGAATATCTCTTGTCTCACCGTCTTTGAAATCAAAAGCGCAAAACAGCCCTAGCCCTCTGGCATTGGAAATTATATCAGGGTTCTCATTCTGTATCTTTTTTATGCCATTCTGAAGCAGCTCGCCCATCTTTGCGGCGTTATCGACAAGGTTATCCTTATCAATTACTTCAAAGATTCTTTTGGCCCTATACATATCCACAATGTTGCCGCCCCAGGTCGAGTTGATACGGCTTGAGACCTTAAAAACACTGTCAACTTCATTAAGACGGTCACTCGCCATAATTCCGCACACCTGCGTTTTCTTTCCAAAAGCCAGGATATCAGGATTTACTCCAAAATTCTGATGCGCCCACATCTTACCTGTAATACCGCCCCCGGTCTGCACTTCATCAAAGATCAGAATAATCTCATTATCGTCAGCAATCCGTCTGAGTTCCTGGAAAAATTCCTTGCGGAAATGATTGTCTCCCCCTTCACCTTGTATGGGTTCAATAATAATTGCAGCTATATCATCGCCATCATCCGCAATAATTTTCTCAATCGATTCCACAGCCCGCCTTTCCGCCGCTTTAATCTCTTCTATGTGTTCCTCAACAGGAAATGTAACTTTCGGGTTTTCTATGCGGGGCCAGTCGAATTTTGGAAAGTAATCAATTTTAGCGGGATCGGTATTCGTCAGAGACATCGTGTATCCCGTACGACCATGGAAAGCCTCCTTAAAATGGATTACCTTCTGTCCCTTTTCTCCTTCAAAGCCTTTTGCTTTATTTTTCCGAACCTTCCAGTCAAAAGCCGCCTTTAGAGCATTCTCTACGGCAAGGGCTCCACCACTTACAAAAAAGAGATTCGGAAGATATTCCGGGACGGCGATCTCGGCAAACGTCTCGACGAACTCCGCCATCTGAGTGGTATATAAGTCCGAGTTAGAAACTTTATTAACCGCAACCTCGGCCAGCTTACTTAGGAAATCCTCATCCATAAGCGCGGGATGATTATACCCGATCGCGCTGGAAGCAAAGAATGTAAAGAAATCAAGATACTCCTCGCCGTTCAGTGAATTAACCAACCAGCTTCCGTGACTCTTTTCAATATCCAAAACGACCGGATAGCCATCAACCAGCATATGTTTTTTTAGAGTTTTGTGAACATTTTCCGGAGGAACCGTTATCCCTTTATAGTAATTTATATCACTCATAAAACACCTCTCAAGGATAAATGACCATACCACAACAAACTACAGTGCTACACCCTATATCTATGCTAATATAAACATTAATAGTATATAAACTTTACCTTAATTTATCAACCCAAATTGTGAATATCTTTATTTGATTGGCTCTTCAGAATAGCAGATAAGAATAGAGCAGGAAAAGGGGCAAAAGACTTTAACTTACCTACAGTAAATTCTTATGCCCCTTAATTCCAAATGAGGTGGCCTTGCCACTTCACGCTCCCAAAACATTCCTGTTCCCCCACTCACATGAATTAAAACCGTTTAAATCTTTCCCGCCTGTCTTCAGGATAAAAACGATGTGTTTCAACAAGCCGGGATTCATCGTCGAAAATGAATTCAATTCCTAGTTCAAGGTATTTCCAGTGTTCTCTTACACGTCCATATCCATATACTCTAAAACGATGTACAGGAAAACCGTGCTTCTGGTAAATATCAAGTTTGTCATTTTCCCATTGCTTTACAAGATTCTGGTAACGCAAGAGTCTTCGTCCTCTTGTGCCTCGGATTGTAGTAGCCTCTGATGTGGAAGTTAACAGGGCTATCACAGCCAAGCTGAAAATTACACGCCTGACCATCACTCTCACTTCCTTTCCCGTTGCATAACCCAAAAGTCGTTGCTTCTTCAACCCTGCTGTGTTCTATTATACCATAAAATTGACAGTAATTACAAGTATGGAGATAATATTCCGAAAGGTTTCCTGTTATGCCCGATAATTCCCCGAAAGGAGCAATCTCTCTATCCTTTGTAAGATTCCTGCTTGTACTTCTGTTTGTCTTCTGGTCTAATGCCTTTACCGCTATTCTGCACCTAAGAGAACTCTTTACTCCACAGCGGTTGATACTCGCTCGTTTTTTCCCGGTATGCGTCATCTGTATAACGTATCTAACTATAAACAAGCGCCGGAGAATTGAAAGTCTTGAAATCTTAAAGAAATTTCCCGTCAGAATCATCTCGATGGGAGGCTTTGGAATTGCCGGATACAATCTATTCCTCTATCTTGGGCAGAGCGAAATCAAGCCGGGCGCGGCAGCCCTTATAACCACTCTTTCACCCATCTTTACTCTGATTTTTTCTGTGCTCCTGCTCAAAGTAAGGGTTCCTTTCAAAAGAATAGCCGGGATAATAATAGCCTTTATCGGCATGTATTGTATTATCCAATGGGGTAAAATCGGGCTTGGAAATATAACTGAAATCTCAAACGCCGAATTACGGTACGCGCTAATTACAGGACTGGCTCCCATATGCTGGTCACTATATACTATAATCGGCAAGACGCTGACTAAGCATTATTCTCCTATAACCATAAGCAGTCTCTCAATTATTATTGGTACAATTCCTTTTATCTTCTTCGCTGACAATGATTTTTTCCAATCTATATCCAGAATGAATTCAACTCACTGGCTGGCGCTCGCTCATCTGAGTATACTATGTACAATGGCAGGTTACTGGATATGGAATAGTGCATTGAAATATCTGCCGGCAACCTCCGTAGCTTCTTTTATTTATCTCAATCCGCCATTGGCCGCTCTATTCGGCTGGCTCTTCTTTGGTGAAGAAATCACCATCTTCTTTATCGCGGGAAGCACGGTAATACTCCTGGGACTCTTTCTGACACAAAAAAGAAATAACTGAATCTGTTCGATAAACCATGTTTCTAGAATTTAATAAATGCAATATACCTGACACAAACTGACTGTCGGACCGAACCTGACAAGTAAAAAAATCATTGCTTCCATAAAGCCAAATGATATAGGGTATTACTGATACAGTCACTATAGTTCTACCCAGCGCTCATTGTAGATATATTTGAGGGGTATAAATGGCAACAGGGAACAGTTCAAACCGCGGTCAATGGGGATCCAACACCGGATTTATTCTGGCAGCAGCGGGTTCCGCTATAGGGCTGGGAAATATCTGGAGGTTCCCATATGTAGTAGGAGAGAATGGCGGCGGCGCTTTTCTCCTTATTTATCTTTTGTGTATACTGCTCCTGGGGCTCCCTGTTATGCTGGCGGAACTTACTATCGGCAGATACAGCCGGAAGAATCCCGTTGGAGCCTTTGAATCAATCAGGCCCCGAAGCCGATGGAAAATCGTCGGGTTTCTTGGTGTTATTACCGGAATATGCATTCTGTCATATTATTCCGTTGTAGCCGGATATACTCTGGGGTACATAGGCAAAACTCTGGCAGGCAATAAGGACAGTTATCAATCCTTCTCATCAAATCCTCTACTGGCATTTTCCCTCTTTATCACCTTTATAGTCCTGACCGTACTCGTAGTTCAGGGTGGAATAAAAAATGGCATAGAAAGATGCTCAAAGATTCTCATGCCGATCCTTTTTTTCCTTATGCTAATTTTGATAATCCGTTCAATAACACTGGATGGGGCCGGGAAAGGACTGGTGTTCTATCTTAAACCCGATTTCAGCAAGGTAACAGGACATACATTTCTTGCGGCGATGGGACAGGCGTTCTTCTCGCTTAGCCTCGGCATGGGATGTATGATTACATACGGAAGTTATCTTCCAAAGGATTCAAATCTGTTGCTTAACGGCGTGTCGGTTGCCGCCTTTGACACACTTATAGCTCTAATGGCGGGATTTATGATATTCCCCGCCCTTTTCGCGGCCGGGATGGACCCTAAGGCCGGACCGAGCCTGGTTTTTGAAGTTCTCCCGAAAATTTTCTCATTAATGCCCGGGGGAAATATCGTAGGCGCATCTTTCTTCCTGCTTCTTTCGATCGCAGCCTTAACCTCCACAATATCACTTCTTGAAGTCGCAACAGCCTATTTTGTTGATGAAAGGGGATGGCTAAGGAAAAAATCGGTCTGGTTTATAGCCCTTATCGTTTTATTATTAGGAATACCCTCGGCACTTTCACAGGGAATAGTCCCCTGGCTCAATAATTTACCCTTAGTACATATAGACTTTTTAGGCTTCATGGACTGGATATTTGGCAATATAATGCTCGCGGTCGGAGCATTGTTTCTTGCAATATTCATAGCCTGGATATGGAAAACAAATACCGCGATAAATGAAATAAAGAAGGGGTGCCCGAAATTTAAGTATGTTAGTCCGATATTTAGTATATTACTCAAGTTTTTCTGTCCGGCAATTATTTTACTATTAATCGTTTTTCTCATTATCAATTAAAGATAACAACACGGGTTGCGCTATCTTCAAGAGACAATAAAAATAAGGAGCATAAAAAAAATGGGCACAATAAAGGGTTTTATTGATATCCTGTATGAATATATTTGGGAATTTCCCAAATCTCTCCCATATTTTTTAGTTCTTCTGCTTGGTACCGGTATATTTTTAACGATACGTATGCGATTTATCCAATTGCGCAAAATAAAACACAGCCTCTTGGTTATAGCCGGCAAATACGATAATCCCGATGATCCCGGTGAGATAAACCATTTCCAGGCGCTAACCGCCGCTCTTTCCGCGACTATTGGAATCGGTAATATCGCCGGTGTGGCAACGGCAATCCACTATGGCGGCCCCGGCGCAATGTTCTGGATGTGGGTTACCGCTATCCTTGGCACAGCATCAAAATTCACTGAATGTACTCTAAGCACACACTTCAGAAAAATCAGACCGGACGGTGAAATTTCCGGCGGCCCGATGTATTACATAGAAAAAGGTATGGGAAGCAAATGGAAATTTTTAGCAATAATCTTTGCCGTATGCGCAGTTATTTCTTCTTTCGGAAGTGGAAACAGCGTTCAGGCTTTTACCGTCGCCGATTCTTTTCGAAGTGATTTTGGAATTCCGCCATGGATTACCGGATCTGTTATGGCAACATTAATTGCACTTGTCATCATAGGTGGGATTCGACGGATCGGCAAGGTCACAAGCAAGCTTGTTCCATTTATGGCAGGTATTTATTTTGTGGGAGCCATCACAATACTGTTTATGCACGCGGGAAGCATTCCCGGCGCATTTACAACAATCATTTCAGATGCCTTCAGCGCCAAAGCCGGTGTTGGAGGATTCTTCGGTTCAAGCTTTATGTTTATGCTTATATGGGGTGTAAAACGTGGGATATTCTCCAATGAAGCCGGTCAGGGAAGCGCTCCTATCGCCCACGCCGCGGCAAAAACCGAAGAACCGGCTCGAGAGGGTGTTGTAGCCATGCTGGGGCCATATATCGATACTCTTTTGATATGTACCCTTACGGGGCTAACCATAGTTACTCTCGGTGTTTGGAAAGATAAAAAGATTGAAACGGTTCCTTTTATAAAACAATCTGGAATTACAATAATGAAAAAAACAGGGAGCGTTCACCGTAACGGTATTATTCATGAGAGTGATATACTCATGGAAGGACGTTTCAAAATAGCAGAGGGCCGCGTTGAAGAAATTATTTTTGCTAAAAATAACAGCACAATCGATACACCGCTAATAATGAAAGGGGATATAAGATTTAGCGGATTCATCGAAAGGGAAACTGATGAAATTATACGCTTCATCGACGACACGGGAAGAATCATCGATAATAACGAAATACAACTCGCCGGCAAGATTCTTCAAAACGGATCTCCCCTAACAGCGTGGGCATTTGAGAAGGGAATGGCTCCTCTCTTCAGAGGCGGCAATTATATTGTAACAATCGCCGTCTTTTTATTCGCCCTTTCAACAGCCATTTCATGGTCATATTATGGAGACAGAAGTGTAGAATATCTATTCGGCAAAAAAGCCATTTTCCCCTACAGAGTAATATTCTGTGTTGTTCATTTCCTGGGAGCTATATTCTCTCTTGAACTGGTTTGGACATTTGGAGATACAGCTCTTGGACTAATGGCAATCCCAAATCTTATCGCCATTCTTGCGCTTTCAGGAAAAGCTAAAAAGATTGCAAATGAGTATTTCTCCCGTTTCTAAACCTCTTTAGTAACAATCCACAAAACGAGCCCGGCGGCTTCCGCTTAGTAGATCGAACAAACAATTATTTTTCCTCTTTCCAACATTAAAGGGAATCTCCCCCCCCTGTCTAAAAGCAGCAATAAAACATCTTTAAAAGATTATAAATTTCAGATAAAGAAAAAAGTCTAAAGAATATATGTCGCATTGTTGACAGAACAGCAAAATTTAGGTATAATTTTATTAGAGTCCCTGCGGAAATAGTGAGAGGATGCTTCTGAAAAGAATCGCGGGCTCATAATTTATTTGAGTTTTCAGAATAATCCGACTCCACGTTTCTTGCGGGGGCTTTCTTTTTATAAATGACAAAATTGCCGTGGAGAAACAATCAAACGATCTATTCACTCCAGTTAGTTACTTCGTCATTCACAAAAATTATAGTAGATTTGTTTAAGGTGTCACGGGGATCTATATAAATCCACTGCACAGCATTTTCTGAACTCGCTTGGCTTTCCATGACGATTTCGTTTGGAGGTCCCCAGGATTCAAGTGCCGCTTCCGTACTCATCCCTTTTACTAATTGATGATCCAGAATCGCCTTGGCAAACACTTTTCCATACTTCCAGAGATTTTTTCTATACCTTTTAGTTGGGTTTTCGAACCACAAAAGTCCGTTAATCGCTTTTTCAAAGGCTTCTTTTGTAACCGGTCTCTCCAGATTTAAGGCGTGCCTATACTTATGATTATTCGGTGCTTGAACGCCAACCGCACCGGTCCAGTGCATATCGAGTTCTACAATCTTTACTTTTGTATCCTGTTCAAGAACCCCATTTTGACCAATATCAACAATATAACCTTTTGTCCAAGCAGTTCTTCCTGTATATTCATCCTCAAGGGAATCCATATCCTCTACTGGAATATCTTTCTTTACCACATTAACAGCTTTACAACCGACTAAAACAACGGACAAACAAACGAGCAGAATGGAAAATCGTCTTATCTTCACGCGTAACCCTCCTTATTGATCATTACGGTATCCTCATCACATAAAATAGAAACGGATATTTACTAAATCAAGCTTTTTCTATGCTATACCCTTAATATGCTGCAAAGTCATTTTATCACAAACACCATCAATATCTATAGCAACAAAATCCAACCTTACCTCGCAAATACCGGGAATCTCCTCCTGATGAACAATATAATATCGCGCGGCCTTTCTTACATTTAAAATTTTCCAGGAAGGGAGGGATTCGACAGCCCTTCCAAAAATGGAATTTTTCCGTGTTTTTACTTCAATAAATACAAGACAGTTTTTATCTCTTGCTATCAAATCAATTTCAAGATGCCTCACCCTGTAATTCCTTTTAAGGATTTCGTACCCTCGAAGCCTAAGAAAATCAGCCGCGATACTCTCGCCTAAAGCTCCATCTTTAATCTTTTCCGCCACCCTTCACCTCCACACTAATCACACTGAACAGTTGAAACTTTTTCTGTGAATCTTTGTATAGCCCTTCTTCTTCAATACATCCCGATGCTCTTTTGTTCCGTACCCTTTGTTGCGAATAAAATTGTAATCGGGATATATCCGCCCGAATTCCCTCATCACTCTATCGCGCGTGACCTTAGCTACAATTGATGAAGCGGCAATAATAAAACTTTTTCCATCACCGCCTGTTACCGGTTCAGCCCGTGTTTTAATATCAGGAATATCCCTGCCATCCACAATAACAAAATCAGCAGAGATCGCTAATCCCTCAACAGCCTCTTTCATAGCAACCAGTGTAGCGTTAAGTATATTTATAACGTCAATAACTTCTGGCTCTACCATTCCCACATTAACGCATGTACATCTGTTCATGATTATTTCGTAGAGTTCTTCTCTTCGCTTCTCGCTCAGAAGTTTACTGTCTCTTACATCATATAATTCTTCATGAAAATCACAGATAAGGGCCGCGGCTACAACAGGACCCGCGAGAGCTCCCCTCCCTGCTTCATCCACACCAGCCAGCTTACCGCTAATAGTACGCCTGATCTTTTTGTCAAAGGCTAGTAATTCTGCGCAGGAATTCCGACTGGCAGGATTATTCCTCATCTTAACTTTTTCTTTTCCTTAACTTTTGCGGCTTTACCTTTTAAGTCACGCAGATAAAAAAGCTTGGCCCTTTTAACTTGTCCCCTTCTGATCACTTTTAAAGATGTCAGATTAGGCGAATGAAGTGGGAATACCCGTTCCACTCCAATTCCCTGACTTACCTTACGGACCGTAAAAGTTTCTCCACCTCCAGATCCACGACGTTGTATCACAATGCCCTGAAACTTTTGATTTCTTATATTGTCACCTTCTCTGATCTTCACCTGCAAATCTACTGTATCGCCAACATTAAACTCCGGTAACTCGTCTCTCTTCTGCCCCGCTGATACCTGATCCAGGATGTCCATTTTGTCTCCTTATCATTTATTGTACTCTCTGTAATGTCCGGAATATAAAGATGTTTCCAATCTCCCAGTTTTTCAAACTGAAACGACAAAAACCCCAAATCGAAAAATCATTTATCCCTGCTTTTTAAATTCATTCCGATAACGCGTTGTTCTGTTTCTGGCAGATTGCTCTCTCCACTGCCCTATTCTCTTATGATTACCAGACAGCAATACATCCGGGACCTGCAGCCCCCTGTATTCCTGCGGCCTTGTATAATAAGCGCTATCCAGACAATCTCCTCCTGTCAGGGAAGAAAACGAATCCGTATCCCTTGATAATGAGTCACCTAACACCCCAGGGATATAACGGATTACTGAATCAGCGACAATCATTGCGGGCAATTCTCCTCCACTGAGGATAAAATTGCCTATTGAAATTCTATCAGTTACAACAAGATCGTTAACACGTTCATCAATCCCCTTGTAACGTCCACATATAAATATAATCTTCTTATTTTCAGCCAGTGCGCTTGCTGTTTCCTGCCCGTGAGCTTTCCCGTAAGGTGATAATAAAACTACTGCCGTATTCTCCATATCATTTTCACCAATAATTTTTTCTACGGCTTCAACTAGAGGAGGGGCCATAAGAATCATCCCTGGGCCTCCACCATACGGATAGTCATCAACAGAACCATGTTTGTCAACCGCAAAATCTCTCAGATTCACCACCGTATATTCCGCCAAACCATTTTTCGACGCGACGCCGAAGACTCCAGTATCCAGAATACCATCAAACATCTCCGGGAAAATCGTTATAAAAAACATTTTAGTCATAACCACAATTTACCATTCAAGTTCTAGTAAACCTTCAGGAGGATCAATTTCAATTCTCCTTTTGTCACAATCCACTTCAGTGACAATTTCTGAAACATAAGGAATAATAAATTTTTTCTTTCCTTTTACCATCAAACGGTCCTGCCCTCCAGAGCTTGAAAAATTTTCAACGACACCCAATAACTCCCCATTCATCAAAAATATTTCCATTCCTATCAATTGACACGGCAACGCCTGTTCCGGATAAAATGCTAAGTCAAGCTCTTCCATTGACAATTCAAGTCTTTTTCCAACTAACAACTCAGCATCCTTGATCGATTCAATAAAACCGAGCTTAAGCACATATGTTCTACCCTTTCTTCTGAATTTTTCGACATTAACCGATCTTCGAACCATATCAGAAGAAACCAGGTATACTTTTCCATCTTTAAGAGCGTCTGCCCAAAAATCGGGGCCGGGTAAAAGCTTGATTTCACCTTTTAACCCAACTGTATTAACAATATCTCCAAGATTAGCGAATTCTCCCATAACAACAGTTCCCAGCTGTACTATTCTCTAATTTCCAGAAGTACTTTTTTCCCCATACGCGTAGATGCCGCGTTCACAAGCGCTCTTAAAGCTTTAGCCGTTTGCCCATTCTTTCCAATAATCTTACCAACATCATTCTTGGCAACTGAAATCACAACAATAATCGCGTTATTACGTTCTTCCTCAATTATTTTGATTTCCCTCGGTTCATCCACAAGCATAGAGGCCAGATCATGAACCATACTTTTAATCTTTTCAACACTCATTAAATCTCATTTTCCTTTCAAAAAAGTTGCTCATAATTAATCAGCAAAGAAAGGAATTAACCTTCTTTTGTTTCATCTTTGACTTCGGAAGATTCTTCAGAATCCTGTGGAATTTCTGATTTTTGATCAGCGTCCTCTTTTTTTTCTATTTTATCTTCCTTACCAGCTTCAACTTTTTTCTCCGCTTTTTTGTCTTCAGCGGCCGGTTCTTTAACCTTTTCACTCTTTACCGATTTTTTTACTTCTTTTTCTTCTACTTCTTTTTCCGGTTCGTCTTCCTTTGTATCTTCCACTGCTTTTTCCGGTTTGTCTTCCTTTGTATCTTCCACAACTTTTTCAGCCTTATCGATTTTTGGGGTTTTCCCAGGTTGCTTTTTTCTTCTCTCTTCAATTACAGCATCCAGTTCTGTAATTTTAACGCCCTCTTTAAGAAGTCTCCATTTTTCAAGAAGTCCGTCTGAGCGAAGCAAATTTGTCACGTTTTCCGAAGGTTGAGCGCCTCTATCAAGCCATTTATATATTTTATCATAATCCAGTTTGACATCTGCCGGATCAGTCATGGGATTATAATACCCCAACATTTCAATAAAACGACCGTCCCTCGCCCTCCTTGAATCAGCGGCAACAATACGATAGAAAGGGTGTTTTTTCTTGCCCATTCTTTTCAATCTTATTCTTACAGACAAATCCTACCTCCAATAATCTAAATGAAAACTTAATTCAAGGGAAAACCGAGAGGTTTCCCTCCTTTTGTCATCTTTGAAAAATGTTTAACCATTTTTTTCATCTGTGCAAATTGCTTCAGTAAACTGTTAACTTCATTAAGGCTGCTTCCGCTGCCGGCAGCAATTCTTTTTCGACGTGAACCGTTAATAATTTGTACCGATCTTCTTTCTTCCAAAGTCATTGATTTTATTATCGCTTCAATCTTTTTTAACCCACCTTCATCAATTCCGTCCTGAGACGCTCCGCCCCTCAACCCCGGAATCATCGCAGTTAGCTGATTTATAGAACCCATCTTCTTTAACCCCTGAAGCTGATCAAGAAAATCTTCCAAAGTAAAAGCGTTCTTCCTGAGTTTAAGTTCCAATTCCTCCGCTTTTTTTTCATCAATGGCATCTTGTGCTTTTTCGACCAGAGATAAAACATCACCCATTCCCAGGATTCTTCCAGCCATTCTGTCGGGATAAAATCTTTCCAGATCGGCGGCATTTTCCCCGACAGTTACAAATTTAACAGGCATTCCTGTTACAGCAGTGACAGAGAGCGCGGCTCCACCTCTGGCGTCTCCATCAAGTTTAGTCAATACAATTCCGCTAAAATCAATTTCTTTTTTAAACTCTCCCGCCACATTAACAGCTTCCTGACCGGCCATACTGTCAAGCACCAGTAACGTCTCTTCAGGCTCTATTTCTTTCTTTACAGCTTTCAATTCATCCATCATCTCTCTGTCAATATGCAGTCTCCCTGCTGTATCCACGATCAAGGTATCATAAAACTCCTTTTTCGTTTTCTTAACAGCATCCCTTGCAATCTTTTCAGCTGGAATATCGATTCCCGGCGCATACACGGGGATTCCAGACTGTTCAGCAAGAACACAAAGCTGCTTAACAGCGGCAGGGCGATGTACATCAGCGGCAACAAGAAGAGGGTTTTTCCCTTTTTTCTTCAAAAAAACCGCGAGTTTTGCTACAAAACTCGTTTTACCAGCTCCCTGCAACCCACAAACCATGACAGCCGCCGGGGAACCGGATAATTGAAAAGAAGAAACTTCACCCCCGAGCACTCTTACAAGCTCTTCGTGCACAATCTTGATTATCTGCTGATCGGGAGTCAGGCTTTCAAGCACTTTTCGCCCCAGAGATCTTTCACTCAGACGTACAACCAACTCCTTGGCAACTTTATAGTTAACATCAGCCTCAAGAAGAGCCCTGCGAACTTGCTTCATCGCCTCTTGAATATCTTTCTCTCGTATTTTGCCATGCCCGCGCAACTGTTTAAATACACTGGCCAGCTTATCGGTCAGGTCCTGAAACAACCCAGCCTCCTATCCGACTCCATAAGTATCAAAAAATAACAAGATTATAGTCCATTAGCAAGTATAAATCAGATATGTAAAAAGTATATATTATCCCCTTATAGCCAATATTGAGGAATTATAATTTTTGCTTCTGAAAATAGCGGTCCCGGCCACAAGAATCTGTCCCCCGTTTTCCCTTACAGAAGAAGCATTATCAGGCGTTATTCCTCCATCCACCTCGATTACATAGCTTAGATTTTGTTTTTCTCTGTAATCGGAAGCTTCCTTTATTTTCACCAGAACTTCATCAATAAATCCCTTCCCCCCAAAACCTGGAAAAACAGTCATAGTCAACAAAAGTTCAATATCCTCAAACAGGTGTTTAACAGCTGAAACAGGTGTATCAGGGTTTATAGCGAGGCCTGCTTCACATCCGAGATCATGAATCATTTCAATAATTTTCTGATGACCAGATTCCATAGCTTCAAAATGAAAGGTAACTACACTGCTTCCCGCTTTAACGAATCGTTCTATATACTTCCCCGGATCTGTTATCATTAAGTGCGTAATGATGGGAATTCCGGCAAGTTTGGAAATAGCCGAGACAATCATCGGCCCGAATGTAATGTTCGGAACAAAATGACCATCCATAACATCAATATGAAGAAAATCCGCTCCGCTGTCCTCAACTTCCCTGATTTCTTTTTCCAAAATGGAGAAATCAGCGGCGAGTAGAGAGGGCGCTACAGCAACACCATTCTTATCACTCAACAGTTGATACAGTGATTTCAACAGCTTCCCCTTCTTTTATAAATGAACCCGCGACAGGGCTTTGAGCAAGAATTGTATTTGGAAAATTTTTTTCTGTTCTTTGGTTAACAATACGCCCTATTTTAAATCCTAATCGCTCAAGCCTGTCCTTTACAAATGGCATATCCATCCCCACAAGATCCGGCATAAGAAATGTCTTTGGTATTCCATATATAGAAAAGAGTAAATCAACCTGTGATTGAGCTGGAACCTCAGTCCCGGCGCAAGGAGATGACCCAATTACAGCATTATTGCTATCATAACAGAAAAAAACCCTCGACACTTTTCCTCTTCGAATACCCACTCCTTCCAATGTGAGCCATGCTTGCCTTAAAGACTGGCCTTCAAGATCGGGTACAACCACCATTTTTTGCCCATCGCTTACAGTTACCCGAATTGTTCTTCTTTCTTTTAACCCCTCCCCCGGCTGTGGGACCTGACTTATAATGGCGCCCGCAGGGATTCTCGTTGAATGTTCCCTTGACGTTACCTTTAGCTTATATCCGGAATTTTTACATTTTGACATAGCCGATTCAACGAAAAGCCCTCTTATCTCAGGAACGAGCACAACATCGCCTCTATTAACAAGCTTAGGGATGACAAACGAATCAAAAATCTTTATTCCCACCAGAAAAGCCATAATAATTACAAATGTGTAAAAGGCTACTTTGCTCAATAATCTCTTTTTTGTACCTTCACTCATCGCAAAAATATCTCCCGGATTTATTATCCTGTAGAAAAATTGTTTTGGCTTGCCTCGGAAAATTTCTCTCCAATCTTCATGTCAAACCCTCTCAAGAAAGATTCTGTTTCAAGAGAACGTTTCCCCTCTACCTGCAATCTCCTGATTTTTAAGGATCCAATACCGCAAGCTACAATCAAACTCGAATTCGAGGCTTGAAGAATAGTGCCCGGCAAGTCAGTTCTCTTAATTAAATCATAGGGCCAAGCATCCTGTATCTTTATAAATTTCCCCTTTAAGTACGAAAAACTGCCCGGCCAAGGATTCATTCCCCTTATATGGTTATGTACACTTATCGCGTCTTTTCCCCAGGGAATAAGCCCATCTATCTTCTTAAGCATAGGGGCAAAACTCACACCTGCCTCAGGTTGATTTACAGTCTTTATCCTGTCAGAATCAATTTCCTCGAGTGTTTTTATAAGCAATGAGGCGCCAACATCAGCGAGCCGGCTAAAAAGTTCCCCTGCCGTTTCCCCCGTATCGATAGCAACAACCTCCTGAAGATAAACGGGCCCGGCATCAACTTTTTCAGCCATCTCCATAATTGTCACCCCTGTAAAAGCCTCTCCGTTTACAACAGCGCTGTTGATCGGGCTTGCTCCTCTGTACGCGGGAAGTAA
>DAOWMJ010000116.1 GCA_030643145.1 Candidatus Latescibacterota bacterium
ATCGATCCCCTGCAACTGGATCTTAATCTGGTCACCACAACCCTCCACCGCAACTTTGCAATGAAGAACCTGGTTCTGCCTATTGACATCAAGGATGGATACCTGACCGTAGCATCTTCGCATCCATTAAACCTTGAGGTTATGGACGATATCTCCAGGGTCAGCAATTTAAAAATAAAGACAGTGCTTAGCTCGAAAAGCGATATTATAAAACTGCTGAATGAATTTTTCGGTTTTAAACGTTCCATTGCTGCGGCGGAAGACATGTTTACAGGATCAACTATTGATATAGGCAACCTGGAACAGTACGTTAAACTGAAAACAGCAGACGAACTTCCATCTACGGATCAGCATATTGTAAATGCTGTAAACCATATACTTATCTACGCATTTGAGCAGAAGGCAAGTGATATACATATTGAGCCTAAAAGAGAAACAGTAATGGTGAGGATGAGGATTGACGGCGTATTGCATACAGTCTATCAGCTTCCCCGGAAAGTTCATAATGCCATAGTCAGCAGGATAAAAACTTTGGCCAGGCTGAATATGGCTGAAAAAAGAAGACCCCAGGACGGCCGGATAAAAACGGATAAAGGCGGGGTGGAAGTGGAGATACGAATATCCACTGTTCCTGTTGCATTTGGCGAAAAAGTTGTAATGAGGGTTATGGACCCTGAGGTGCTTTTCCAGGATTTAGACGGTCTGGGCTTTACGCCAACGGACTTGGAACGTTACAACAGGTTTGTAAGCATGCCCCATGGAATTGTGCTTGTCTGCGGCCCAACAGGAAGCGGAAAATCGACTACGCTTTATTCAACTCTTCGCAAACTTTCCACGTCGGAAAAAAATGTTGTAACCGTAGAAGATCCTATAGAAATGGTACACGAGGATTTTAACCAGATTGCAGTTCAGCCGGTGATAGATATTACCTTTGCCAACATATTAAGAAACATATTAAGGCAGGATCCTGATATCATAATGATTGGAGAGATGAGGGATCTGGAAACGGCCAGGAATGCGGTTCAGGCCGCACTTACAGGGCACCTTGTGTTATCAACACTCCATACAAACGATGCTCCCACTTCAATAACACGACTTTTGGACCTTGGAGTACCGGCGTATCTTATTCAGGCCACCGTGGTCGGCATTTTAAGTCAGCGACTTGTCAGGAAGATATGCAATTATTGTAAGGAGTCTTATGAAATAGATGCGTTGGAACTGGCTCGTATGGGCATAGAAGTGGGCAAAAAAGGCAAGGTCAAAATAAGCCGGGGAGCAGGCTGTATAAGATGTCGCAACACCGGATACCGCGGCAGGATCGGAATATTCGAAGTGCTTCCTTATAGTGAGTCGTTGAAGAAGATGACGACTGCAGATACGGATATTGAGAAAATAAAAGCCCAGGCCAGAGAAGAGGGGATGGCTACCCTGCGTGAAAGCGCAATCAGAAAACTACTTGAGGGTATAACAACTTACCAGGAAGTCCTACGAGTAACCTGGGAGAATCTATAATATGAGCGCTTCGCTTGAAGATCGCTACGCTTGAGGAGCACTTCGTTTTAGGCTTTAAATCCACCGTAGGCTCTTCAAGGCCGTTAGGCCGCTCCTTAAGTCATGAAGTGAAGCTCTTCAAAGCCCGAAGGGCTGGTCTTTAAACGAAGTGCTCTATTTTATTCCAGCGGTGTACAGATTTTTGATCCAGGATCAATTTGTCTGTTCGTTGCGATTATATACACTGTTGATGTGGTTTTTTCAGTGTGAAGAACTATAAGCTTGCCAAAAATTACAGCATCAAGTGGGATTTTTTTCCGTGATGCCTCACCTATCCTGCTTTTATCCTGATAAAAAATACTGTAATACTGGCCGGGTTTTACACCATCAACTTCACCCTTATTGATAAACGCTGTTGTTCTATCTCCTATAAGAAGGTTATGTCTTTCTGCGACAATAATCTTCCCCAAAAGTCCTTCCATACTTTTTTGCTGCGCGATGTTTATAGAACGTCTTTTGTAAGGTATAAGCTTGTCGTTAACCCCTATATTGCTGAAGGATCGGATAACTCTTGCTATTGCAAAGCGGGGCGCTGTATTTGTAATCTCAACAATGCCTAAAAGTAAGTGCTGTATTCCTATGTATTTTCCGGTTGTTTCATCATAAATCGGCTCAAGGGTTCGATATACAGTGTATCTTCCGCCAGGATTAAGAGAGTTGTTTTTGTTTTGGCTTACATAAACTATATCGCCTGTGCTTATAAGTTTTTTATCTTCTTTAACCTTAAAAATAAAGCCTTCCGGAGCAAGAGCTTTATTTTTTATAAAGCCAACCCTATCAATTGCAGGATACCGGTAGGTTTTTGATACAGGTTTTGCTTCAGGAATTTCCTGTGTCGTCATTTCCGGAATTTCTTCAGGCTCAACTTCTATTGGTGGCGCTTTTGTTTCAATGGGCTTTTCTTCTATTGCCGGTCTGGCTTCTTTTTCAATATCCGTACGACGGAAAAGACGTATGCGCTGGCCGGGATAAATCAGGTGGGGATTGGCTATTTGAGAGTTATTACTCCACAAATCAGGCCAGAGATAGGGCGTGTCGGAAAAATTTTGTGAAAGATCCCACAGGGTGTCCCCCTTTTTGACTGTATAATAAAAGCCTGTTTCAGTCTCAACAACCTCTTCCTCAATGTTTGTACTTGAAACGGCTTCCGATGCCGTTTCTTTCTCTTCAGCACTGGCAGATAGAGGGAAAGCAAGAAGAGCTAAAATAAATATGGATATAAAGAAAACTATTTCGAATTTTTTCGTGCGGTCCATTATACGTTCCATGGTTGATTCTCCGAATCTTATTGTTATCTCTTAAACTCCGTATCTTTTATTGGTGAACTTTTGAAAATATATTAATAATAATAACCTGTCTGGCATAGATTTGTCAAGCTTTTCCATTATATCCAGGGTATAACCTAAATTGAGCGATATTTTACTCGATCTGCGCCGATCTCTTGCGCATAAAGGCTTTGCAAAAATCCTTCACATATTCACGGGTATGCACCCCAAGGGCATTTCCTACGAGGCTTCTGCGGTTTTTACAAATCCTTATGCATCAAGATATCAGCACATATCTTCGCAAAAAATCGCTCAACTTAGGTTAAATCAGTATGTTCATGGATGGCTGGGTTTTGGCCTGGCCGTTTGAGAAACGTTGCAGGTAAGGGAAAGAAAGGATCGTAAGAATTATGGAAATACAAGAGTTAACTGAACGGATAGAGCAGAAAAGTGTAGCTGTCAGGATCGTTGTAACTGAGCTGGAAAAGGTTATTGTTGGTCAAAAGAATCTGATTGACCGGCTTTTGATCGGTATGCTTTGTGACGGGCATCTTCTGATTGAAGGGTTGCCAGGACTTGCAAAGACAACTGCTGTAAAGCGGCTGGCATCTATTATTGATTTAAGTTTTCAGAGAATCCAGTTCACTCCGGATCTCCTTCCGGCTGATATTACCGGAACCCAGATTTATCGGCCGGATACGTCTAAGTTTGAGGTTAAGAAAGGACCGATATTTCATAATATAATTCTGGCGGACGAAATTAATCGGGCTCCGGCCAAGGTGCAAAGCGCTCTGCTGGAGGCAATGCAGGAGAAACAGGTTACGGTAGGAAACGAAACTTTTATGCTGCCGCTCCCATTCCTGGTGCTGGCCACCCAGAACCCGATTGAGCAGGAGGGGACATATCCTCTGCCCGAGGCTCAGGTCGACAGATTTATGCTTAAGCTCAAGGTTACCTATCCGAACAGAGAGCAGGAGAAAGAGATTTTAAAGAAGATGGGCGGGTCTTCGCCTGACACCGACGTTGACGCGGTAGTCGAGCCTTCCGATATAAAGAGACTCAGAAAACTGAATGACGAGATATATATGGACGAAAAGATCGAGGATTATATCCTGGATTTAGTGCAGGCTACAAGAAACCCTGAAGAGTACGGTCTTGAAATAAGCGATTTAATTCAGTATGGGGCTTCTCCCCGCGCAACTCTGTTTCTTGCCATGGCTTCGAGGGCTTATGCCTTTTTGCAGGGAAGGGGATACGTTACGCCGCAGGATATAAAATCGATAGGTATGGATGTATTAAGGCACAGGGTGATAATCACATATGAGGCGGAGGCTGAAGAAAAGGTACCTGAAGATATTGTGAGTTTAATCTTTGATAATGTGCCCGTGCCTTAATCCTGTGGGAACTGGCCTATCGATCAATGAGACTGTTTTGTAAATCCTATTATTACAAGTATTAATAATAAAGTTCTATCATGATTACGAAAGAATTGGCGAAAAAAATAAGAGCTCTTCAGATAACTACCAGCAGGGTGGTAAATGAAATCCTCGCGGGTGAGTATGGGAGTGTGTTCAAGGGGCGGGGAATGGAGTTTGACGAAGTCAGAGAATACCTTCCGGGTGACGATGTTCGATCGATCGACTGGAATGTAACCGCTCGTACAGGTATCCCCCATGTAAAGAGGTTTGTTGAGGAAAGAGAACTTTCGGTTATGTTTATCGTGGACCTGTCTGCTTCCGGAAATTTCGGCAGTGTAAATAAGCTTAAGAATGAAGTTGCGGCGGAATTATGCGCTTTACTTGCTTTCTCTGCGGTGAAAAATAATGACAAGGTTGGATTAATTCTTTTTACAGATCAGGTTGAAAAATATATTCCCCCGAAGAAAGGGACTACGCATGTTCTCAGGGTAATCAGGGAACTTCTTAATTTTAAACCCCGGAAGGCGAGGACGGATATAACCGGAGCCCTAGATTTTTTTGGAAAGGTGGCTAACAAAAAGGCTGTCGTTTTTCTGGTTTCCGATTTTATCGCTGAAGGATTTGAGAAGCGTATGAGTATAATCGGCAAGAAGCATGATTTAATAGCGGCGACGATTGTAGATCCGAGAGAAGTTGTACTTCCCGATGTAGGTCTTGTGGAACTTGAGGATGCTGAAACCGGCGAGATCGTTATTGTGGATACAGCAAGCGCTGGGGTCAGAAAAAAATATGAACATTTTAGCAGAGAACAATCCAAAGGATTCAAGAAGCTTTTTGCTTCAATGCGTATAGATCATATAGAGATCATGACCGATCGCAATTATGTCCCCGAGCTTGTCAGATTTTTCAGGATGAGAGAAAAACGGTATTAATCTGTAAAATCACAATGTTGTGATTACAAAGTTATATTTAAGAAGAATGGAGTTCTTATGGAAGAAAAATTAAATTTAACGCTGGATCGCGACAAAAAAGAGAAGGGGATCAATACGCGATTGGTATATTTTCTTTTGATTGTAACCATATTACTTGGAGGGTCAAATCTAGCTCTGTTTTTGACCAGCGGGTGGAAACCTGTTGCCGGAAGGAACAATCTTTCAGCAGACAGGCTTGAAGAACTGGCGCTTAAGCTCGAACGGCAGGACCTATTGCAGTCTGCCGCCGGGGTATGGCGGGAGTATCTCGCCGTATCTGATGTGGGAGAAAAAGAAAAGGCCACGATCTGGTACAGAATAGGAAAAATATATCAAGAAGGCGACGATTACCAGAACGCGCTGGAAGCCTATTATCATTCGGAGAGCTTTGCCGAAATTGACAATATTAAATCGGAACTTTCAAGAAGAACAACTGAATGTCTTGAAAGGCTTGGGATGTTCGCTGCCCTTCATGAAGAACTGCGGGAGAAAACCTCCGTTTCGGGAGAAAATAATGATGGAAAAGAGATAGTAGCGGAAATTGAAAATTGGAAAATAACAAAATCTGAGATGGAATCTTTGATCGAGAATGAAATTGAGATTATGTTGAGCAATGTCGCTTCCAGTCTTACAGAAGAGCAGAGAATTGTGCAGAAAGAAAAAATGCTTGAGAATGCCTTTAACGCCAAAAACAGGTGGAGATGGCTCCAAAGCTATATAATAGAAGAATTGATCTATCGTGCGGCGATGGAAAAGAAACTGTATAAAGATCCTGATTACAAAAGAATTTCCCGTCAGGCGGAAAGAAAAATGCTCGTGCAGAGATTCCTCGACGGTGAGTACAATTCGAAGATTTCTATCAAGGAAGAAGATATGCGGGAATATTATAACGCGCATAGAGAAGAATTCAAGGATGACGAAGGCGGACTAAAATCATTTGATGATGAGAAACAACAGATATACGCGAAGGTCAGAGAGCGGCAAGAGGCAGAGGTCCAGCGGGAGCTTATGGAGAAGTTGATGAATCGTTATGATGTTGTGATTTATAATCCAAAAATGGGTGAGTCAGAGTAAGGCCGGGGTATATGTAATGTTTGAGAAAAAATGGGAAAATTCCAGATTGGCGGGATATTTG
>DAOWMJ010000207.1 GCA_030643145.1 Candidatus Latescibacterota bacterium
AAGATTTTATAGTATGTCTTAGAAAGGTTCTGTATCTTTTGTTTATGGTGCGCCTTGTCTCGTTTTGACGCATCCTTTTCCAACATGACTTGTGATTAGGCATTTAATGTACCTCCGGTTTTTCGAAAACATAACGGAAGGATTCTTGTTTGTCAAGAAAAGACTCAAAGCTTATAGAAGATATAAAGAAAATGCCTAAAATGCCAGGTATTTATATTATGAGAGATGCCAGGGGGAAGATAATCTATGTCGGAAAAGCAAAAAACATTAATAACAGAGTAAGAAACTATTTCCGTGAAACTACGGGCAACGATCTTAAAACAGCCGCCCTCATGCAAAAGGTAAGAGATATTGATTATGTTACGACAGAAAGCGAGGTCGAAGCTCTTATACTGGAATGCAATTTTATTAAGGAGAACAGGCCTGCGTATAATATCAAACTGAAAGACGACAAAAAATATCCCTATATAAAATTAACGTTGAAGGATCTCTATCCCAGATTTGTGTTGGTAAGAAATATTGTCAAGGATGGTTCCGAGTATTTTGGTCCCTACACAGAGACGCGTTCTTTAAGAAAGACTCTGAGTATTATTGGTGATATATTTCCTTTGAGAAGGTGCTCGGACACAAAATTCAGACAGAAACAAGCGCGTGAATGCCTCTATTACCAGATTGGAAAGTGTTCAGCCCCATGTACCGGGAGGATAGGGAAAAAAGAATATCGCAGGTTAGTAGAACAGGTAAGACTTTTTCTTAATGGCAGGAACAGGGAATTATTAACGAACCTTAAAACAGAAATGAGAAGGCTTTCAGATGCGAAAAAGTATGAAAAGGCCGCGTTGTTAAGAGATCAGATAAAGTCTATAGAAAAGATATCTGAAAAACAACTCGCTTTTGATCCCGGCGGCAATGATGAAGATGTTGTGGCCCTCGCGCGGGAATATGATCAGTACTGTGCTGTTGTAATGAAGATAAGGGAAGGGAAGATGCTTTCCTCTGAGACATTTATTATGCCATCAGCGGGTAAAAGTGGCAGAAGGATTGTATCAGAGTCATTTATAAAGCTATACTATAACGCGGCGATGGATATACCACCCGTAATATATATTCGGAATAATCCTCCTGATAAGGAGCTGTTGCAAAAGTGGCTAAGCGCAAAAACTGCCCGCGCGGTTAAAATAATTGTTCCTAAGAGGGGGAGAAAAAATAAGTTGCTCGAGTTCGCGGAGAGAAACGCGTCGTTGAAACTCTTTAACTCACCTGATGGCTTAAGAAAGGATGTAAGGCTTCTGGATGAAACAGAGAAGACACTGGGGCTTCCCGTTACACCATTTATTATTGAGGGATACGATATTTCGAATATTCAGGGAAAAACTGCTGTAGGCTCGATGGTTCTCTTCCGTAACGGCAAGAAGTATAAAAAGGGCTATCGTAACTTTAAGATTAAGACTGTTGAAGGGATAAACGACTGCGCGATGATCGCCGAGGTCATAGCAAGAAGATTTAGAAGAAACAAGGAGCACGAGAACAGCATCCCGCATTTGATCCTTATAGATGGCGGCAGAGGACAGGTTTCAGCGGCTTTTGAGACCCTTAAAGAAGCAGGACTTGAGAAAATACCGATTATTGGGCTCGCAAAAAAACATGAAGAGATATATAGGGCTGGAGAAAAAGCTGTAATACGGCTTCCATCACGAAGCGCTGTTCTAAGGTTTATGCAGCGGATTCGTGATGAGGCCCACAGATTTGCGCTAACATACCATAGGAAAATACGATTAAAGGAAATTGAAAGTTCAAGACTTGACGGAATATCCGGCGTGGGGGAGAAGCGGAAAATATTGCTTCTTATTGAATTTGGAAGCTTAAAAGATCTTATGGAGGCATCGGTTGAGGAAATATCAGATGTGCCGGGGATAGGCGCGAAACTAGCGGAAGAGATATATCATGGACTTAAAGAATAAGAAAACGACAAATATACTTAAAATCCTAATAGATCGTTATATTGATCATATGACAGTAGAGAGAGGGCTAAGCTCTTTAACTATAGGAGCATATAAAGGTGATTTAAAGTTATATATGAAGTTTTTAAGAGATATAAAGAGGTTTGGTCTCAACGGCTTAAATCTCGAGACGAGCCTTTGCTTTGCTGAAGAGATACGAAGAGAAAAAAATAGCGCTTCATCTTCAAGAATCCTCAGCGCGGTAAAGGGATTTCACCGATTCATATATCGTGAGGGATTTCTTGATAAGCTCGAAATTAAAGAGATCTCAACGCCAAAAGCGATACAGAAAATCCCTTTTGTTCTATCTCAGGAAGAGGTTGCCCTCTTACTATCTCAACCGGACAAAACGAAATTTGGAATAAGAGATAGGGCGATTCTTGAAATGGGATACTCTACCGGGATGAGGGTTTCAGAACTTTGCGACCTGAAATATGAAATAATTGACGAAGAGTCCCGTTTTGTTAGGGTATTCGGCAAGGGGAGAAAGGAGCGTCTTGTTCCATTCGGAGAGAAGGCCATGAAGGCCCTTGAAAATTACAAAAAGGAATCAAGGCCGGAATTAATAGGGGATAGGAGCAGTCCATTCGTATTTCTTAACTACCGGGGCGGAAGGATATCAAGGATTAGTATCTGGAAGATGATAAGGAAGTATGCACTTTTAGCTGGTCTTCCGCCTGAGGTTACCCCTCATACACTAAGGCACTCATTTGCTACACATCTTATAGAAGGTGGCGCCGATCTTCGTGTAGTCCAGGAACTCCTCGGGCACTCAAGCATCGCGACAACACAGATCTACACTAAACTCGATATGAATTATCTGCTGGAGGTTCACAAGACCTTTCATCCGAGGGGTTAGTCTAAAATTAAGATTTTGTAATATCAAATCGCAAAATCACCCGCCCGGGTTTTGATATTGTACTAATTTCCTTCTCAAAAAAAAGTGGGTGGTCATGATCTCCCTTCCAAATCACGGCTCCAATCTTAATTACATTTACACGTTCACTGTTTCGTGGTATAATGTTCACTGTATTCTATGTAATGCTAGCTGATTCCATCCTTTATTTTCTCCTGAATTTTTCCTCAATACTGTCTATAGAATATGGGAAATTGCTTTTTAAGGTACCGAAATTGCAATAGCAGTACATGATATTCAATATGCTGATTGGAAAGTTTTTTTACTATTTTAAGAAAGATGTTTTTAAAAGTGCAATATGCTGCGATAATTACAGTTAAAACAAATAATAGAGCAACAATAGGGTCGTATGGGGAAGATTTAGGGAAAATGTGGATGTTTGCGGAATTAGTTCACTGATCTTGCGTTTTGCAAATTTTTATCGAGGAAATTAAAAAATGCGAAGTTATACAATTAAAAATGTTGACGTTTTTACAACTTCTCCATTTAATGGTTATCCCACAGCGGTCATTACTTCCGCTGAAGGATTAACGGATAAAGAGATGCAGAAGATTGCTGAGAAAATAAGTCTTATGGAAGTAGTCTACATTACAACATCGGGAACAGGAAAATCGCCTTTCAAAATCAGATTCTTCACCCAAAGTAATGAAATTAATATAAGCGGACATAGCATGATAGGCGCTTGCTTTGCATTAATTGAAGAGGGAAGGATCAAATTAAACGATGGTATCACAAAGATATATATCGAAACAAATGACGGCGATATACCGATAGATATCTATTACCGCACGGAAAGTGAA
>DAOWMJ010000077.1 GCA_030643145.1 Candidatus Latescibacterota bacterium
TAAATCCAATAACTGACGGTGAGGTTCTCCCACCTTCAGGATTGGTAATAATTACAGGCTCGCCGCCTTCCATAACTGAAACACACGAATTTGTTGTACCAAGATCTATTCCTATAACCTTCCCCATTTTATACCTCCACTCTTTTCATATTTAAAAAAATTTAATTCTTATAGTCTGTCATTCTAGTCTGATTACATAGACAACATCCGTGCCAAAATAGTAAAAAAGTTGATATTCTTGTAACTTATCTATACGCAAGAGCTTAAGTGTATAGTATTGCAAAAACAAATCTTCCTCTTCAAATTTAATGCCAATTAAACACTGCCATTAATGCCAATATGTCAGCTATTGTCAGCCTCCTTGCTCTCTCCCTCGAAATCACACTTAATCTCTCCATTTCCAAGACGCAAGATCATTTCACGACATATAGTGTAATTCTGCTTTGCTAAATCTGTGTATCCAAAATATCTGCACCTCCCCTGTTTGTCACAACCGCTTGATTTTCGGCAATTTATCAAATTCAGCCTTATCCATGAAGTTATATATTCTCCTGTCGAAACATCCCATTTAACAGATTGAGCCTCTATATCTTTATCTTGTTTATAAGGGAAAAGCTGTTTCTTAATCTTCTTAATAAAGATTTCTTCCGGTTTCATTTTACCTCCTAACGTCAGCTTTATCGAACCCGCCTGCTTTTTATATAAAAATCTCTTTAAATTGATTTCTACCTTTAACCAGCGTATAATAAGGCAATGAGGTTTCTGCGGTCTAGTATTCCTCGTCGATCTCTTTTATTAGATTTTGCAATGCGTAATCTATAGGATTTCGTAAAGAGGTATACCCCCTGACATCATCTCGCAGAAACCTCACCCCTATTTAGTGATCTTTCTTTTTATATTTTTCAGCAACAATTTCAGTTAATTTATCCCGATTGTTAAAATCAGGTTTTTCTATCACTTCTTCTAGTAATTGTTTGAGTATCTCTCCAACGCGGGGGCCGACTTTCAATCCCGTTATTTTCATAACGTCACATCCGTCAATCTCAAGATCAACTATTCTAAGAGCGGAATCGGATTCTATCACATTCTCTATTCTTCCCTTTAGCCATTCAACATTCCTAACCGATTCTATATCACCCCTGGACAAAGCGTCTGCTACTCTTAGAGCAAACAAATCTTCGAGATTTTCAACGCCGACGCGAGACATAAACCTTCTTACTGTACTATCTTTGCAATTCTCGGCAAGATTGAACATATGTTGCCTTACTAAATGACAGACATTATTAGTGAATTTTTTTGAAAACTTGAATCGATTAAGAATTTTTCGAGCAATTTGCTCGCTCTCTACTTCGTGTCCATAGAAAACGATTCTTCCTTCTTTCTTCCTCTTTTTACTCATCTTTCCAAGATCATGCAGCAAGGCGCTCCACCGTATATTAAGTCTTTTCGGAGCCATATCACAACTCTTTGTCGAATGGTTAAAAATGTCATCCGGATGGAATTCATTCTGCATAATCCCAAATGTCTTTTCAAGCTCCGGCAAAACATAATTCAGAAGGCCTGTTTCGTGCATAAACAGAAATCCATCACCCGGCTTATCAGACAAAAGGAGCATCTTGTTAATTTCTTCCTTTAACCTTTCGCCTGAAACTGTTGCAATCAAATGCGTATTCCGTTCTATTAAATCTCTTGTTGTACTATCAATATCCAACTTAAATCTGCATAAGAACTGGACTCCCCTGATCATCCTAAGTGGGTCTTCCTCGAAAGAGTCCTTTTTGTTAACCCTCAGGAGTTTTTTTTCTATGTCACCAAATCCGTTCATTGGATCAATAAGCAACTTATTTTTTAGGTTCAAAGCGATTGAATTCATTGTATAATCGCGCCTTACGAGATCATCCTCTACACTTACACCAGGATCTGCGTTTACTTCAAAATCTCTATGTCCCCAACCTGTAGAGTATTCTTTGCGAGGAAGCGCGATATCAACCGTTTTACCACCGTTCGGTGTAAATTTGATTACACCGAACGATTTTCCAACTAAATCTGTTCTTCCATATTCCTCAAGAAGTGAAACCACCCTCTCCAGCTCTATACCTCTCACCAGATAATCTTCATCTAACGACTTTTTCTTCAACCCGAAAAGGAGATTCCTTACAACACCTCCCACGAGATAGAGCTCTCCTTCTCTAAGTAGAGCATTTTCCCAATTACAAAGTTCTCTTCCAATTTTGATTGTATCTTTTCGATTCATACAAAAAAGCTATCGGAGAATCTTCTTTTAGTCAACAGTTTATCCAATGATCACTCTTTAAGCTTTCCATAAGGAGAGTAAGCCTGCCATTATGACAGGCTCTGTCCCGGGAGCTGAGAACAAAAACATTTTCTTTTTTTCCTCCCTTTTTGTTTTCCCTAAGCTTAAGTTATCTCATATTAAAGGGAAATTTTTGATTTGGAATTAAAAAAATAACTGGCTCATGTTGAGCCAGCATTGGTATATGAATAATAATGCCGGGAGCGGGACTTGAACCCGCACGAAGTTTTTACTTCAGCGGATTTTAAGTCCGCTGCGTCTGCCAATTCCGCCATCCCGGCTATCTTTGTATAACAACAAGTTAGCTGATTTAATAAATTTGTCAAATCATAAAACGCAATATCGAAAATTATTAAAACTTCATCCACTACTGGGGTTCGCTGATCCGGGATTGTTTTGAAAACAGCATATTGGATTTATAGCATAAAGAATCTTTGCTAGAAGAAATAAATGTTTCGAAACATATCAGGTGATTTTATTAGCTCTTTAAGTTTTGATTTTAACATTCTGAAATCCAGAATATTGTTGCATATAATAATATTTTCTTATGCTTCTTTGAGTTCAGAAAGAAGTTCGTCGATAAGTTCCTTAACAGTTACGATTTTATCGACACGATGTGCGTTCTGTCCGCAGAAAATAAGGCCGTTATCCACATCACCAAAATAAGAATTCAGAAGAGCCAGCGCGATACAATATTTCGCTGTTTCAATTTTACAGACCGTGAGACATCTATAAGGACAAGTTATTTTCAGCTTTCCTTTAACTTCAAGATCCTTTAAAAATTTATTATGAATCGCCCGTCCAGGCATACCAACGGGACTTTTAATTATAACAATATCCTCTTCCCTGGCATCAAGATAAGCTTGTTTGAATTGCTGAGACACATTGCATTCTTCTGTACAAACAAAACGAGTTCCCATCTGAACGCCTGAAGCGCCGAGAGAAAGCATTCTCGCAATATCTTTGCCGTCATAAATGCCACCTGCGGTGATTACAGGAATCTTTTTACCGTATTTATCTTCATAGGGTTTAATAACTTCCAGAACTTCAGGTAGAAGTTTTTCGAGTGAGAAATCCTCTATATGTTCCAGTTGCTCTGCTGAAAAACCAAGATGCCCCCCTGCCAGAGGTCCTTCCAGTATCAGCGCATCGGTAATTCTATTATACCTTCTGTCCCAGGTTCGAAGTATTAACCCTGCAGCTCTAGCACAACTTACAATGGGTACAAGATTCACACTTGGATCCGGAACTAAAGCCGGAAGTTTAGTTGGCAATCCGGCGCCGAATGCAATTATTTTAATTCCTTCTTTTACAGAAATTTTGATGAGGTCATTTATGTTGCTTAGAACGCCCATAAAGTTTATTGCGAGGTGTCCATCTGTCAAGCTTTTGGCTTTTCGGATCTCATTCGCTAATGCTTCTTTAGCTGTTCTTACATATTCATCCGCCGAGGCTTTGATATCACCTAAACCAATACTGGAAATTGTGCCGATTCCACCCTGGTTTGCTACTGCTGCAGCCAACGGAGCAAGAGAAACCCTGACTCCCATGCCTCCCTGAACAATAGGTATACTTGCACTTAAACTTCCGATCTGAAGTTTAGGAATTTTCATTTATATCTCCATATTTCTCAATTATTAAAAAAATTTGGTTCCATTGAAACCAAATGAACCATTCATTGTTACATTTAAATAAATCTTTCTGGTACTAATTGTAACATAGACAAGATTACAAAAAACATCAAGTCCTTTATAATTAAAGATTGACGGATTCACATCAATATACCCGCTCATTCCAGTTTACGTAACCCTGCGTTTCTCTTAGCTGCCACCTTGCCCATTTGCAGATTCACAACAAGCTTTACGATCTAGTCTGGCATTATTATTCGTTGTAGAATGTCACCTTAACTTGGTCAGCGTTGATCGCGCCTTTTGTTTATAGCCGAATACACACCGATCAATATCAATCCCACAACCACACCAGGGATCAACACTGTGAACACAACTCGGTCCGTGCATCGCGTGACCGTAATCAGTGTGGAAGCTATTATTATAACGCCGCCCAATAACAGGACACCTTCTCTAATAATTTCTCTTGTCATGTCGAATTGTCCTTACTAACAGGTTTCGGACAAGCTTCACTACATTAATCTGCCCCGCTAATATATTGAGGCATTAATTTTGATTGTCCCTCATCCTATCAACGATTTTCTTAAAGATCAAGTTACAAAACAAATATTTATACGGTTTCAAGGAAAACGGTTTATGCATAGAAGGCATATACAGGACATGAAATGATAAAAAGGAAAGGCGGCAACCGGATTCGAACCGGTGAATGACGGTTTTGCAAACCGTTGCCTTAGCCGCTTGGCTATGCCGCCTCATAACAAAAATGGAGCGGGAAACGAGGTTCGAACTCGCGACCTCAACCTTGGCAAGGTTGCGCTCTACCAGCTGAGCTATTCCCGCTCTTGTTATTTATTATATTACGCGTATTACTGATTTGTCAACTTCATTCCATTTTTACCAACAGCATTTTTATACATAGCAACATATTCAGCCGCCGACTTCTTCCAGGAATGATCTTCCCTCATTATTCTCTTGCGTATTTTTTCTATTACCTTGCCATCCTCAAAAAACCCTACAGCTCTTTTAATAACATTGATCAAAGCTGAAGCGCTGTACTCTTCAAAAACAAAACCATTTCCGCGTCCCCCTCCGCGGGTAATATTATTGATAGTATCCTTTAATCCCCCCGTCGCTCGTACTATCGGAATGCTTCCATATCTTAAACTGTACATCTGATTAAGCCCGCAGGGTTCATATCTGGAAGGCATGAGAAAATAGTCGCTGCCGGCCTCGATTAAATGTGCCAATCTGTTGTTGTATTCAAGTTTTAAACCCAGTTTGGAAGGATATTCTTCTTTCATCCCGCTGTATTGTTTATGATATTTTTCCTGACCGGTGCCAAGTATAATCAATTTAAGATCCAGTTCCATAATTTCATCCATCGCTTCAGCAAGAATGTCAAATCCCTTTTGGTCTACAAACCTGGAAACAACACCTATAATAGGGCTCTTTCTTTCATCTGGGAGATTAAACTCGCTTAGAAGTGCGACACGGTTTTTTGCCCTGCCACCGAGTTTTTGTGCCGAATAGTTACACTCAAGCAGGTCATCTGTTTCCGGATTCCATACTTCGGTATCAATTCCATTCAAAATACCGATAATGTCTTTCCTTCTTTCCCACAATAACCCCTCCAACCCGTGGCCGTATTGGTTCGACAGTGTAATCTCTTCAGCGTACGCGCGGCTCACTGTACTGATTAAACCGGAATATACTATTCCGGCCTTCATAACATTCACGCCGCCGTAATATTCAAAAGGGCTCATCGAATAAAAAAGATCAGGATCCAGCTCGGCCTTCTTGATAAAATCCGCGTCATAATTTCCCTGATACGCAAGATTGTGTATACTAAAAACCGTCCCCGCGTTCTTGAAATGCTCATCTTCCGATTCTTCCAATGAAATCAGAGACGGAATAAGCCCGGAATGAAAATCGTTACAGTGAATAACATCAGGATAAATATCAAGTTTCTTGATAGCCGCGATAACAGCCCGGTTGAAAAATATTGTTCTTTCATCTTCATCCTCGAAGGCTTCGCCCGTTTCCGGAAAAGTATATATACCCTCTCTGTCATAATATTCCGAATTGTAGATAAAGTAGACCATAATGTCTGTCCCCGGCTTTTTGGCTGAAAATATTTGAATATCCCTTTTCTTGCCCGAAACTGACACCTTTAGATTTTTTATTTTCTCTTCTTTTATTTTAAATTTTTTCCTGTCGGTGCTTTTGTACAATGGTGTAAATATGGTGATATTACAGTCTTCGGCTGCTAATTTATCAGGCAACGCCCCGATTACATCGGCAAGCCCGCCAACCTTGGAAAATGGCACCATTTCGGGAGATACAATAACAACTTTAAGCTGGTTCTGTTTCACATAATCTCCTTTTTAGTTTCTTGAAAGTTTTGCGAATCATCAAAATTTATATTCGTATTCCGCATTTCTTCGGCGGCATCTTCAGGAGAAGTTGGATTAATGTAGAAACCACTTCCCCATTCGAAACCTGCAACCTTGGTAAGCTTTGGCATTATTTCAATATGCCAGTGGTAATATGGAATATTCCCACCATTACAGGGTGAAGTATGCATAATAAAATTAAAGGGCGGGTTAAACAAAGCTTTGTCCAGTTTCAAAAGAACAGTTTTCATTGCATCTATCATCGAAGGAAGCCACTCGCGTTTTGTAGTTTCGAAAGCTGAAACATGCTTTAAAGGTAATACCCATGTCTCAAAAGGGAATCTGGCGGCAAATGGAGAAAGAGCTATAAAATGCTTGTTTTGATATACAATACGCCTCTTATCCTTCAATTCCTGACTGATAATATCACAGAATATACAACGTTCCTTCAAGTCATAGTGAGCCTTCGCTCCATTCATTTCTTCATGAACCCTCTTGGGAATGATAGGAGTAGCAATAATTTGCATATGCGAATGCGCGAGTGAGGCTCCGGCTTCCTTCCCCCAGTTTTTAAAAACCAGAATATATCTGAATCTTGAATCTTTCTTTAAATCAATCATTCTCTCACGAACAGCCCAGAAGATACTCTCCATATGTTCCTTGTCCAGATAGTGGATGTTTGCTTTATGGTCGGGAGATTCAATGATCACTTCATGTGCGCCTATACCCTGCATCATATCGTATATCCCATCACCACGCTTGTTCAAGTCACCCTCTATCTGCAAAGCCGGGAATTTGTTCGGCACTACCCTAACCTTCCAACCCGGCGAATTCGGTTTGGTCATAGGATCCCGATAGGCAAGAATTTCAGGTGGGGTTTTGTCCTCATTACCCGTACAGAAGGGGCAAAATCCTTCTTTCGGTTCTTCCCTGGTGACTTTAAAATCAATGGGTCTCTTGCCTCGTTCCGTAGAAATAATAACCCATCTTTCAAGAATGGGGCTTTTTCTTAATTCAGGCATAGAATTATGCTCCTTTGTAAATCGATGTCAGTTTCTTATCGTAGTTTCAGCAATCCAACAATCAGGAAAAAGCGATGTCAGAGTCCTTCTTGTCTCCGCCGCTTCCTTCCTGGAGTTGAAATTTCCAACCCTTACCTTATACATCTCATCGTCAAATTCTATATAAACCTTCAGAGAGATTTTACGCTCTGTTTGTTTCTTTATTTCTTTTGCCTTCTCAAGGCTGCCGGACGCAAATATCTGAACTCTATAACCTATCAAATAATCCTTTCTTGTGTCGCCTTCTCTAGTTATATCCTCAACATAAAATGAATCAGATTCAGCGGAAGCCATTTTTTCTTCAATCTCTTCAATATTTTTTAAGTCTCTGTTTTCCGGCATTTCTGTTTCAATATCGTAAATATCTTCCCCTGTAATCTTATCCTGCTCTTCTTTCATAAGAGTGACTGCTTTCTTCTCAGCAAAATCCTTTCCAACATCGCCGCCGGAATCGGCCACCTTGTTTATTTGTCTGCCGGCACAACCAAAATCAAGTATATAAATACCTGATAGAAGAAGAAAACAAAAAATCGTTCCGCTTTTTGTCATCACCCATTCCCCCTTCTTTTCATTTTCATGTTCATAGATCAAATATTAATAGTTCGATCAGGCCAATCGCAATGATTTAATGCTAAACACAAGATATGCAATACATTTCAATGTTACAATCATTTCTTTATTTTTAGATAGAGTTCTTCTAATTGGTCGGCAATTAACTCCCAATTATAACATTCTTTAACCTTTGCCAGGCACCTGTCTCCCATTTCTTCTCTCTCTTTCTCTTCAATTTCCAGCATCTGTTTCAATTTTTTTCTTAGATCCTCCGTATCATCCCTTTTGAAAATAACGCCCATATCTCCTGTTACTTCCAGATTTTCAGGTATATCGCTGACAAGTACAGGCTTCGCGAAACTCATAGCCTCAATCAGGGAAATAGGTAATCCTTCGACTAAAGAAGGTAAAACATATAGAAAACAGTTGGCATAAAGCCTGTTCAGCCCCGCCCCCGTCAAGAACCCGGTAAATATAACTCGATCACACGCTTCTTTTATCAACGATTTTGTGTATTCGTCCGGTCCGGTTTCATCGCCTACAATAACGAGTTTTTTCTCTGTGTCAATCATTCTGAAGGCCTCAATTAAAGTATGAAACCCCTTTTCGAAAATAAACCTTCCTACAGCGAGAATATATTCTCCGCTTTCAAGACGAAATTCGTTCTGTAGAGGAAAATTCCCTCTGCCGTAAATATTAGCCCCATTCGGTATATAGTGAATTCCTTTCCTATATTTTTCGTTAAGTTTTTTCAACATAATTTTCGAGACCGCGATTGCCGCGTCGGATTTCAGCACCGCCTGTTTCTCCCCAACCTTGAGCATATAACTGGCAAATCTTCCCCATTTTACCTGTCTATAATCCGGAGCATGTATTGTTGAAACGATTTTCTTGTTGCTTATCCTTGCCAGAGGGCAAAAAATTGAAGGGCCTATACCATGGTAATGTATTATATCAAAATCGCCGGCTATTGCCGCAAGGGTCGAAAATAATGAATTTGTGGCAGTATCAAGATTCTTTGTCTGA
>DAOWMJ010000113.1 GCA_030643145.1 Candidatus Latescibacterota bacterium
ATTGCTTGAAATTTATATCTTCCGGTGTTACTACAGATGGCAACAGGAGCAGACCCGCAAAAATCGATACTAGTACAAATCTAACCATAATTGTCTCCCTAAATATGTTAAGGGCTACGTACAATAATGACAAATCAACTTCAATTGATCATTGTATTACTTATTGTGTAATTCTATAACATGAAACACTGTTAGCGGCAAAATAGTTTCATAAGTTTAATAAAACCTGAGCTGAAACAGATTTTGCCCGGCCAGATAGCACCCTCTCCTTCACCTAACATTTTTCGAGATAATTGTGCTGATATTATAATTTGACAAAATGATATTCAACAGATACTTTTTATGGAAGAGTGCGTAAAAAGGATGCCATCATGAAACTGTCAGACAAAATTAAAAAATCAGCCATAAAACTCGACCTGCAATCTGACAACAAATGGGATGTCATCGATGAATTGGTTGATCTCCTCTGCGACTGTTACCGGCTTAACCAGCGCGAAACAATACTCCAAGCAATTCTTAAACGTGAAGCCGGCCAGAGTACGGGAGTGGGGATGGAGATCGCCGTTCCTCACGCTAAAACCCCTGTTGTTGACAAACTGTACGTAGTTTCCGGACTGGCAAAAAATGGGATCGACTTTGACTCCGTTGACGGAAAAAAGGTTAAAATTTTCTTTCTTCTTGTTTCACCGCGCGATGTTTCCGGACCCCACATAAAGGCACTCGCCGGTATATCGAGACTGGTAAAACACGAAGAATTCAGAGCTTCTCTCCTTGAATGTGATACAGTCAAAAAAATTATAAAAACTGTAAAGGAAGCTGAAAAAAGGTATTTGTAGAATTATCATTCCGGAGGTTCGATTTTTTGGAAATCTCAAAATATGTAACAAAAAATTTTCATTCCGTACAGCCGGAAACACCATTTAAAGATATTACCAGAATATTTTTTGAGACCGGCGAATCGGTAATCCCTGTTACCGACGAGACAGGCACCCTTCACGGAATAATCAGCATTGATGATTTTATGCTGATATTTCTTCCCGATTATATTGATTTGATAAAAACCGTTGATTTTATACACAGTTTCGGAGCCCTGGAGAAAACTTCATTTGCTATTGAAGAACTCCTCTTTGTAGCTGAAGACCTCATGAGAGAAAATCCTCCGGTACTTGAAGAAAAAGACAGCTTCCTAAAAGCGATAGCCACCCTTCATAAACACAACCTTTCACAAATACCTGTCGTCAGAGGCGACAAACTCACGGGGATGATAAGCCTCAACGATATCTGCAGAGGAATATACGAAAGCAAAGGGTAACAATGACAACTCAGATTATCGCAGCCCTCGCTGTATTTCTCGCTTCATACGTCCTGATTGTCTCAGAACGGATCCATAGAACCAAGGTCGCCATACTGGGCGCTGTTCTGCTTATTTGTTTTCATATTATAACCCAGAACGAAGCCTTCGAGTATATTGATTTTAACACCATAGGGCTTTTGCTCGGCATGATGCTTCTGATCAGTATAATAAAGGAAACCGGCGTTTTTACTTATATTGCCATATGGATAACGAAGAAAACAGGCGGGAACAAATGGAAAATACTTCTTTGGTTTTCGCTTTTTACCGCTTTGGCCTCCGCTCTTCTCGATAATGTAACTACAGTCCTTCTCATTGCCCCTATAACCATTCTCATCGCTGAAATGCTGGATATTTCACCCTTCCCATTCCTTATCGCTGAGATTTTATCTGCGAATATCGGGGGAATGGCCACCCTTATAGGCGATCCCCCTAATATATTGATAGGAAGCGCAACCGGTCTTTCATTTATAGATTTCCTTGTTCATCTCGGACCAATATCAATTATTATTTTTGCGGTTACCATTGTTTCCATCAAGATTATCTTTAGAAAAGATCTTAAGACAGGGAAGAACGACAACGAAAAAATTATATCCGGAATTGACGAAACTAAAGTGATCAAGGACTCCAAACTCCTGCGGCGAAGTATTATCGTACTTGGGGTTACTATAGCGGGATTTCTGATTCACAATTTCCTTCATCTTAAACCGGCGACCATTGCTCTTGCCGGAGGAGGAACACTCCTGATCTGGAGCGGCGCCGACATTGAGAAACATCTCAAGGAGATCGAGTGGCCTACGCTCTTCTTTTTTATGGGGCTCTTTATCCTTGTTGGAGGCCTTGAAAAAACGGGTGTCCTAAAATGGCTCGCCGAATTAATACTCAATATAAGTGACAGTATGGTTGTTCTGTGCATCAGCCTGCTGTGGATATCCGCCCTTGCCTCTTCATTTCTGGATAACATTCCATTTGTAGCGGCCATGATCCCACTTCTCGCGAGGATCACCACAACACTTTTCCCGAATACCCAGGGGTTGGATGATGCCGCGTATCATGCTTATTACATACAGCATTCTCTACCCCTCTGGTGGAGCCTGGCGCTCGGCGCGTGTCTCGGAGGAAACGGAACAATCATCGGAGCTTCAGCTAATGTAGTTATCGCCGGCTTCAGCGAAAAGACTAAAACCCCACTCAATTTCAAAAACTATTTTAGATACGGATTTCCCCTTATGCTTGTATCTATCATTCTGGCTACTGCATATATACTGATCAGGTATTTTCTGATTTAAAACCTCTTTGCTGTTACCGGACAGAGGAACCATAACAGAGATTCTGACCTGCTATCAGCATGGTACCACTTTAATAAACATACAAAGCAAATGGGGGAGAAAAACTCTCCCCCTGTATGATAAGTTATATATCTTTCGTGTAACCACTTGCTAAAATCTACCCCGTTTAGAGGAAATTCACTAACAGCCGCGTGGGTACCATTGTTTCTATTTCTTTATCATTCCTCTACTTTCTTTAACTTTATTTCCTTGGGGCATTTAGGCGTAGCTTCCGATTTGCATCCCTTCTGTGTTGCACCAATGCATTTACTATAATCTTTACCCCTAGAATGGCGTGGATGATGCTTTATTGCACCCCGTCGTTCCCCATGCATACCGATCCCCTGTTTATGACAATCTTCCATTCCGCACTCCATCTGCATATGCTTTTTCAGGAAGAATTTCCGCTCCTTATCGGACAAAACCTTTTTCGCATCAAAGATAAACCTGATTTTATTCTTATGTAGTTCACCCTTTGCTAATGTCAGTTTCTCCGCAAGTTTTTCTATTGTTCCTATCTTCGGATCATCCTCCATCAATTCCATCTTCATCGAAATATGAATTTTCTTGATCTTCGCTTTAAAATCAATCGCGCTCTGCTCGCTTTTCATTTTTAATTTATGAAGCTCGGCAGCATGTTCGCTGTTCAATCCCATCATTTCACAGTTCTCTTTCTGCGCGGAATCTTTACAGCCGTCTTTATACCCTTCCGCCATAAGAGGCGAAATAACAAATACCGTTAATACCAGAACGACCAAAAAGAATTTAATAGCTTTCACTCTATTCCTCCTTCTCTCAAGATTTCAGGATGCGGGGGCAAAAAGGTTTCCGGCCTTCTTCGCATCCCCATCCTGCGTCGTAACAATTTGTGAAACCTGCCTCTCTCAGATTTACTGAGAAGTGAATTTACATGAAGAAGCCTTTTTACCAGAATTTTTTCTAATTCACCCTGAAGATTGGAAATCTCCCCAACCTTGTTCATAAGGGCTTTTTCCTCCGGTTCTGATTCCCGTAAAAGTTCCATAAGTTCAAATCTCGCCTCTCTTATGTCCTCCAGTTCCTTTTCTTCGCCGCTGAATTTATTCATTTCAACGGCAAAGCTGTCGGCTTTTTCGGGATGAAGCCCGAACCTCCTCGCAAAATGTCTGCACCCGCGTGGGCCGGGACACGTTTTGCCCTTATGAAAATCAAATTCCGGTTCATCATCATGGTGGTGCAGCAAGAAGAACCCGAACACAGAGAGAACAGCCACATTGAAAGCGAGTGAAATAATTATAAGAGCCGTAAGCTTACTCCTTTTCATTCCCGCCCCCCTCCATCGCTGCCGACAGAAGATATCCCACGGAACCCGGCGGATAATCTCCAAGATGCTCTACCTGAAAAATGTTATCTTCCCCGGTTTTTAAATCAGCGATCGATTTTTCAGCGAGAAAATTACCAATCCCCGCCCCAAGAAGCATAACAAAAACCGCGGCAGCCGATACTGCGAACTTTACCCAGCCGGCAATTTCCCGGACATCATTTTCCTCATGAATCCTGGACATAATTCCGTCAAGAATTGAAGATGAAGGTTCGGCATCTTGATCCCCACGTGAACCCCTGAAACAGAAAGAAGAAAAGCCTTAAACTGGCGGCATTCCGGACATTGATCAAGATGCCGCTTCAGTGATTCTCTTTCATCTTCAGAGATTTCATCATCGATCTCTGTGGAAATCAGCTTATGGTATTCTTTACATTTCACAATTTACTCCTTCTATATTGTACAAACGCAGGATCGCGCAAAAACTTGCAAAAAATCCTGATTATTTTTCACTTCCCCTTGAAATTAAGAAATTCTTTCAGTTCAACAAGCAGAATTTTTCTCGCGCGAAATATCATCGACTCAACCGCTGAAATACTTTTCTTCATTACTTCAGCTATCTCGCTGTATGAAAAACCCTGCCTAACCCGCAGTTCTATCGCGATTGAAAGATCCGGAGGCAATTTTGAAAGGGCGGTTTTCAGGCTATCTTCAAGCTCGCCGGCCTCAAGATTCCAAGACGGATCGATCTGCCCGGACAGTTTATCTGAATCATTTTCAAACCGCTCCTCATGATCGATGGGAATTATAGTCTTCCCTTTTTTCTTCCTTGCAAAGCTAATCGCCAGGTTGGACGCGTTTCTATAAATATATGTCTTGAAAGAAGCCCTCTTTTGATATTTCCCGGAACTCTTGAAAAGATTCAGAAAGAGTGTTTGCGTTAAATCCTCTGCATCTTCCGAATTCGCGGCAGAGCGAAGAAAGAAGTTGAATATAGGCTTTTGATAGCGCTCGACAAGTTCACGGAAAGCTTCCGTATCGCCGGCCGCTGTCTTAAACATCAATTCTGCATCATCCACCGTACTCTACCCCATATCAACCTGCTCGGAAAACACTAAATACTTTTCTCTTATTTTTATCGCTTTAATATTTCAAATTAATATTGACCATCCATTCGAAATTCAGGAATGCCAAACCACATGCCGGTATTATTAACTGAATCCAGTTCCGCTTGAACAAGATCATAATGAGAATTCTCCCATTCAGCCAAACTTAGAAACAATTGTCTTGCCCGGGAATCACTCACTTTATTGGCTTGATCCTTATAGAATTGAGCGGATTTGCGTTCCAGCTCCAAGGCGGTATTTAGAGCATTAATTTCTCCAAGTTTTGCCTCTCCTTTGGTTCTTATTTCTTTTTCCCTCACTTTTGGAATCAACGCTTCGATCTTTGATTCCGGAATCTGAATTTCTTTCCATGTCCCGTCCTTATTCAACTGTTCCAATTGTTTTTCCAGTATATCTTTATGTTCTTTCTCGTCTTTAGCCAACCTCTGGAACATTTTCTTGCCATTCGCGTTTTGGGTTTTTTCTGCAAAACGAGCAAAACTTTCCATTCCATTAATTTCCACTTCAATAGCAATTCTAAGAATATTCTCTAATTCTTTTGTTTCAGTCATGCCTGCTCCTTTAAACAAAGTCCCTTTATCAATAAGGTGTATTCAACAAATAAGCGTGATTGATTTATTGTGTCGCCTTTCGTGAAAATTGTGCATCAAAAAACCTTTCTGCGGCTACTCCATATCAACCTGCTGGGATATTTCAAATTTTCCCTTCTCATTTCTTTTTACTTTGCAAGCCCCGATAACAGGGTCATGCTCAAAGAAAAGAATCCATCCCTCATCAGCGGCTCTGCCAAGCATCTCCTTCTTCTCTTTTAAGGTGCTAAGAGGGAAATGGTCATAAGCCATTATAAAGGGAAGATTAATATGAGAAGCAAGGGGAATAAGATCGCCGCAATACATCAGATTACCTTCGGCAGTCTCAATGAGGACTATCTGATGCCCGGGAGTGTGCCCGTCGGTTGGAATAACCCTAATACCCGGAATTATCTCCTTTTCTCCTTCGATAAGGGAGAGTTTGCCTTTGCTCTGGACGGGCAGATAATTTTCTTCAAAGAAACTCGCTCTGTCTTTTTCATTGGGATGAAACGCCGCTTCCCACTGCTTCTTCTGGATGTAGTGCCGGGCATTTGGAAATGTTAGCCTAAGCTTATTATCAGTATCATAATAAGTTAATCCACCCGCGTGATCAAAGTGAAGATGAGTAGAGATAACATCGGTTACAGATTCAGGATCTATCCCGTTTGATGACAAAACTGATCCAAATCTTTCACACTTAATACCGTAGTTTCTAATCATTTTATCAC